>JAICZH010000030.1 GCA_025933775.1 Chitinophagaceae bacterium | reverse complement strand
CCCGCAAGCAATGCATAAGTAAATTTGCGGACATCCATGTCTTGGGGTGTAGAGCTGCTTTGAAAAGGCTCAATATAATTCTTTGCATATTCCAGTACAGGTTCACCATTTATTAATAGTATTTCCAGTCCTTTTTCAATGCCCACTTTTTTTAAAGTATCATTGTAGATATCATTTACAAACACTCGTCCCTCTATCAATTCTGTACGAAAAGGCGGTCGTGAATAAAATGAATCGTCAAGTTCTTTGGGAAAATATACGTTAGTATGACCGTCTTTTAATGATGCATAAAATTTGATTAATATTTTATAATATTCTGCCGTAGATTTTGTTTGAGCTATAAGATTTAAATAGTCAAGATACTCTTTGTTCCAATCTATATTTGCATGATCGAAATGAACAAAGTTATACTTGGCTTGTGACCATAGTAAACTCAATCCGGCAATTTTTTCATTTAATGGCAAATCATTACGGTATGGCGTTTTTAAAAAATCATCTGTCCATCGTGCCTTTTTGCGATGCATGTCAGCGAACAATTCCTTAAAATCTTTTTCCGATCTTATAAAATCAAAAGCAGTATCCTTTTCTATATTGTTGAAATTATATCCTCCAATATCAAGCATAGTACTTAAAGTTTTTATCGTACTGTCTTTTTCTCTTAAAAGGCTATAAACATGCGCCACGTCATTTAAAATATTGAATCGCCGAAACTTTAGATAAACATTTCCCTGAGCAAGGTCCCAAACATAAGGTTGATTTAAATAGTCTAAGCCCTTATGAAGAATTGAAAGAGCTTTAAAAAGATTTTCCCTGGATGGCGGAACATTCGTATCCCATAATGTATCCGCAATATTTCTATATTGTGTTGCACTGTCATAAGCTGACATCGCTGTTACACCTTGCCCATAGGAAATATTTAGGAAACAGACAAAAAGAATAGAAAGGATTGATTTATTCAAACTCATATTTAATATTCCAATTTTTATAAAAAGTTTTACAATTGTTAAGATATTAAATGTAATTAAAATTCGGATTAATTCATTTCATACCTTTCTAAAGTCATTAGCAACGTTTCCTGAACGCGACATGGTAAGATAGTTCTAAGATGAAAATTGTTAACTCGGTTGAACTATCTTTTATTTAATTTGTTTAAATAATCTGATGCTAAAAAAGTAAAAAGTAAAAAGTAAAAAGCACAAAACAATTAAACAATTAAACAATTAAACAATTAAACAATAAAACAATTAAACAATAAAACAATTAAACAATAAAACAATTAAACAATAAAACAATTTAACTATGATTAGAAATGCAACAGCCTTATGGCAAGGCGATGGAAAAAATGGAAAAGGCACACTGACCACACAAAGCAATGTGCTTAATAAAACGCAATACTCTTACAAATCAAGATTTGAAGACGGCACCGGCACCAATCCCGAAGAACTAATTGCAGCAGCGCACGCAGGCTGCTTTACAATGAAATTAAGTTTTGTTCTTCAGGCAGCAGGATTTACGGCTGATGAAATTGAAACCAAATGCGAGATAACTTTAGGCGATGGCGCTATTACCCAATCACACTTAACCGTGAAAGCAACAGTGCCGAACATCAGTAAAGAAAAATTTGATGGAGCTGCAAAAGATGCGAAAGCCAATTGCCCGGTTTCAAAATTGCTGAACGCAGATATTACAATGGATGCTACATTAAGCTGATTGTTTTTTTAAAATACTTTTTTGGAAAAAGTTTTTGCTTTAACAGTGGAACTTTTTATAAACTGCGTTTAACCATCACTGTTAGATGAAATAGAAAAATCGAAAAATATATTTTATGCCATAAAAAATTCCTCAGCGCCAAAAATAAAATATTCTGATGTTGAGGAATGGAATAAAGCAGTAACTTAATTTTTTAATATCTGCAATTTCTGTGTTTCTTTAAAAGTATCATTTTTAATTTCGATTAAATAAATTCCGGTAGAAAGACTACTAACATCTATACTTGCATTTTTGATGTTACTATAGGTTTTATGGATTTTTAAATTACCTGTTTGATCATAAATATTAATTTCAGAAATTGATAATTGACTTGAAGGTTTTGAATCATCACTTGCACTACTATTTTGTGCAACGCTTGCATTAACAGTGGAAGTGGCAGGATTCGGAGAAACGATGTAATGAAATCCTGAACAACCGCTAAGAAAAGTATTTTTAATTGCAGGGCTTCCTCCCGCATCGCAGGTATTGGCTACTCTCACGCCTACCTGATAATAGCCGTTTGTATTGTTGGTTCTAAGTGTTAACATGTAAGTGCCTTGTCCATCTATATAAGTCCAGCCACTTGGATAAAACCATGCATAATTTGTTGCGCCTGCTAATTGATTGGTGGTATAAGTTACATAAGCATTGCATGAAGCATTATCCGGACCAGAAACAGGATAATCACCGCTGCCGTAGCCACCTACATGTACATTTGTTGAGTAGCTATTGCATGAATTTACCGTTCCAGTAATAGTAACATTTCCGGCGCTTACCTTTGTTACCGTTGCCTGTTGGCCATTTGGTGTTATTGATACAATTCCTGTCGGTGAAGCAGACCATGTAACAGTAGAAGAAGGAGATAAACCAGCGATGGATGCTGTTGCACTGGTGCAAATAGGATTTGTAGAAACTGAAACTGATAAGTCAGGGCTGCATTCAGCTGAACAATTTAAAGTATTGGCAATATTTTCCATTTGGTCATATAGCCATTCTGCATTTCGTGCGGTAAAGCGTGGGTGATCGTTATTATAAACACCCGCTGAAATAGTTTCTTGAGCTATATAATTTTTACTTGTAGAGGGATAATTTGGATTCATTCCACTAACAAATTTTTGTGAGAAGGTATTAGTATTAAATGGTGACACGTCTAAAGCACTGCCTGCCGGTACAAAGCAAAATTCTGTTGGAAGTGTACCTGTATTTACAAATACGGATCCAAAAATATTAAATAAACCAACTGGTAAAAAAAGCTTTACACTGGGAACTGTTCCATTTATCAGCGTATACTTACCTCCAGGAGCTCCATCTACCGGAAGTTGCGTACCAGGGGCGTTACCACTGTTATTATAAATTTGTTTTGCAATGGTAATGAGCCCAAACAATTTAAATTTACTTTTTAATAAAAGACTTGCGATAAGATTGGTAGAACCCGTATTTGGCATTCCGTAGGCTTTAATAGTAGTATGAAAATGATAGGATAATAAAGGAAAGAAAAACAAAAATACGTCTGCATCTGAATTAACTAATTGTTGATATGCGAGAAAAAGCGCGTTACCACATTGTGAGCCCAAGCTCGTTGCAACAAAACTGTAAGTTGGTTGCGGATCAGATGGGCTAAACGTAATCATGTTTCTATATGTTGTATTTAAAAAAGTATTATTAACTGAAGTATTTGCACCTGTTGCCCGGTACAATAATAATTGTTGCGTTGCAGGGCGAGCCAACAAGTTAATGGCTTCATCATATTGCGGATATATATCTCTTACATTATAGCTGAACAGATGCACACCCCCTGCCATTTCTATTAAATACTGCAAACCCAATGGTACATTTGCTCCTTCATGTGGGCTATCATGGGTTATTAATAATCGTGTACCTGTTGAAAGACTTTTTTTAGTCATATCTGCAAGCGCATATCTACTTACAAGACCGCCCATGCTTATGCCCATTACCACATTTTGTTCTACGCTTCCATTAATTGCCTTTTGTGTATTTACCCACTGAATTACATTTTCCAGCAATGTCGCATTGCGTGTTATATCATCCGTGCCATCAGTATAATCAACAAAGATTAAATCGTAACCAGCCAAATCATCTAAATGATAATTAAAATCAAAGCCAGGGTATGGCTCATTTATTACAGCATTAACAAAATCCTGATAGCCATAATTTCCTATTATATCTGGAGCGACATGGTTTATGTCGTAGCCTTCAACTACTATCAGAGGCTTTGTAATAGTTCTTTCTGTTCCTTTACGACTATAGCGCACATACACATTCCCGCCACTTTGATTTGCATCTGGAAAAAAGGGTTGTAAAAGGTCATAACTGTTAGGATCATATAATTGGGTTTGATTAACTACATTAGCCACATAAAAATTTGAATAGCACTCACTGGTAGTGGCATCGCTCAATACTAATTTTATTTTTAATTGCTTTACTCCTGTATCAGCGTAGTTAACGGTAATAGCATTATTAAGAGTTACGGGATGATACCCGGCGCCATCAGCAAAGTCAATAGAAATGCTGCTTATTGTGGCTGTGCCATTAGTATAAAAAAGATTAGACAAAAATAAAACTCGCTGTTCCTGTGTTGGTATAGGCTTTTACAGGCGTCGCTGCAAATAAATTATTTTGCTGGTAAGGGCTTTGCGGTCTCCCGGGCACGTCTTTTACCTGGTTATTTACAATTTGCAAAAGATTTAAGCTGAAAGCATCACTTTTTACGCTATTATATTTTGCAAATAAAAGAGGAACAGGAATAGGAAGAGTATCGGCTACTAACGGTTTAATAGCGTTATTTACATTTGTGATGGCAGTAAAAGAATTAGTACCGGTACCTACATAAGTCGAAGCGATTTGCCAATATAACGTGCGCCATACATTTATATCAACTGTGTTACTATCGGTTAATAACCCGTTATATCTGCCCATAGTAAGAACCGGAGCGCCATATTCACCCAAATAATGAGTAGGTATTTGATTTTTATCCAGGATATTAAAAATGTATTGATACAATCCCTCAATCGTAGAAGTATCAATCTGGGCTTTACTTGTTGAAGAACATAAGATTGCTAAAGCAAGCAAAAAATTGCGTAGAAGATTTTTCATAAAAATAATTTTATGGTTAAAAAATTAATATTTCAAATCAAAGCGGCCTTCAGTAACTTTTAAAGTGTCGCCGCAACTATTCTTAAAAAAAGTGACCATAAATGTTCCTGAAATAATTCTATTAATTTTGTCAAACTTTGACAGAGTTAGTTGCCCTCTTTTGTAAATTAGAGTATCATTAAATCCATCATAAGTGCAAATACTATTTGTAAATAGTAGCCCAAACAATGGTTTACCAATTTCAATACTTACAGGTGGTGATAGAAAATTTAAACTATCTGCAATTCCAAATGCTAAATACTGTTTGTTTGTGCCATTTATAATTTTATAGGCAGTGATATTAAATGTTCCATTTTTATAACCTTCATCTACGGAGATACTCAAATTAGTAGTACTGCCATTAAATCCCTTAGGAGTCCATGGTTGCCCGTTTAATAAAAACCCTAAAGTATTAGCGCCGGTTTGTGTTGCGGATGGCAGGCCATTGCTATCGGGTTTATCTTTTTTGCATTTAGAAAAAGAAAAAAGAGAGATAATCAGCGAGGCAAGAATGATTTTTTTCATAGATTTATTTTTAAGATTTGAAATCTATAAATGTAGTTTGATTCAGGAAAATAAATGCTGATGAATAAATTTTGTGTTTCATAAACAGAGGTATTATTTTTTTAAAGTAGCAGTTACTTCTTACCAGCAGATTAATTTGCAAAACGAAATCAATGTAAGGACAATATTAGTTTATAAAACGTTGCATTATTTTTTCTATTCCTTGCAAGTTTAGTAAAAGCACGTAATTTTTGATACAGTATTTTCCGACAAAGTTTTTGTTTGCGAGTATTCCCCAATATCTGCTTGAAGATTCATTACTTTATCGTTGCAATTTATCCTTTTGTTTAATAAAAAGAATTTACTATGACTCAATGAATAAAAAAAATTAATTAAACGTTTGTTTAATTTCAAACAAGTGTTTAACTTTGTACTCTTTACCAATGGATAAAAGAGAAAAAATAATAACAACCGCCATGAATCTTTTCAGCCAGAAAGGATTTGAAGGCACATCGGTGAGGGAAATTGCATCTGCTGCCGGCGTAAACATTGCCATGATCAATTATTATTTTGTTTCAAAAGAAAAATTATTTGAAAGCGTGGTGGAATATAAAACATCTGCCACCAGAACCATGTTTGCAGAACTGGATAGCAATACGGCTCTTTCACCCATTGAAAAAGTGGATAAAATAATTGACCGCTATGTGGAGCGCATGTTTGCAGCGCCCAAGTTCAGCCATCTTCTTCACCGTGAATTATCGCTGAGCCACCGGCCAAAGCTGCACCATGCCATCACCGAAATTCTTTTGCAGAATATTTTTACCATAAAAACATTTTTACAAAAAAATATTGAAAAAGGTGTTTTTAAAAAAGTGGATACGGAGCTTACGGTATGCACTATTATCGGCACCATCAGCAACATTTTGGTATCAGAAGAAATGTGCCGGAAAATGTTGCGAAAAAATAAAGATTTTAATCCTTACCAAAGCAAAAAATTAAAAGAAAGGATCAGTGAACATTTAAAGCAATTAATGCGTTCTCATTTATTGAAAACTAATAAAACATTCAAGCAATAAGATTTAAAATATATTTCGTGAAACAAAAGATATTATTAGCCGCTATTATTTTTTCCATAACATCATTGTCTTTGCATGCACAGGATTCTACAGATATAAAAAATCTTTCCTTGCAGGACGCCATCAATTTAAGCATACAAAACAGTTATCAATTAAAAGCTTCAGAAGCACGGATAGAACAGGCAACGGCTGTATTAAAACAAGCTAATGATACGAAACTTCCCAATGCAAGTGTGAGCGGTTCTTATTTAACAACGCCAGTATTGTCTTTTAAAACAAAAGCATTCGGCAGCGCAAACGCTGATAGCACGGGCGGTGGCAAAGGTTCTTCAAATGTAAACCAGGCAATGTATGGCATCTTCAATGTATCGCTTCCCATTTATTCAGGAGGAAGAATTCGGTATGGGATTGAATCAGCTAAATATTTGCAACAGGCTGTTATGCTGGATGCACAAAATGATAAAGAGTCCGTTATATTAAATACGATCAACGCATATACCAATCTTTATAAAGCTGCCGTAACCGTAAAAGTGGTTAAAGAAAATCTGCAACAATCATTGCAACGCGATTCCGTTTTATCACGATTGGAGCAAAATGGTTTGCTTGCCCGAAACGATTTATTAAAAGCGCAATTGCAATCTTCTAACATTGAGCTTTCGGTTTTAGATGCAGAAAATAATCAAAAGATTGCTAATGTAAATATGAACCTGATGCTTGGCCTTCCTGAACAAACTATGCTTTTAATAGATTCTTCAAATTTTGAAAAAAATATCAGCCTGAAAAATTTAGAGGATTATGAACAATTGGCGCTTCAAAACCGCAAAGATATTATGGCATGGGCATTTCGGAAAAAGGCCGCCACATCTGGCATTGCAGCAGCTAAAGCAGAAATGTATCCATCCATTGCATTAACCGGCGGATATATTGCAGCAGATATTCCGCACTTTATCACAATTACGAATGCAATAAATATTGGCGTTGGCATTAAATACGATTTAGGATCATTATGGAAAACAAAAGCTAAAATAATGCAGGCGCAGGCACGTGAAAAAGAAATTACTGCAAATGAGGCGCAGCTTGATGATGCAGTGAGGCTTCGTGTAAACCAGGATTATGAAAATTATTTATTAAGCCAAAAGAAAATAGAAGTGTATGAAAAAGCGGTTGCGCAGGCAATAGAAAATTATCGTATCACAAAAAATAAATATGATAATAATTTAGTAAACACAGCCGACTTGCTGGATGCAAATTTATCGGTTCTTCAATCGAAAATAAACCTGGCAGTTGGCAAAGCTGATGTACTTCTTGCATACAATAAATTATTAGCAACAGCAGGATTAATTTCTGCACAATAAAAATTAAATCGTATAAAATAAAAAAATTAAAGCGTATAAATTAGTTTTATGGAATCAAATGAAAATGAAAAAGTAACTCCACCCGATTCGTTACCGGCAGAGGAAGCCAATGGTAAACCAAACGGCGAACCAAAAAAACGAAGCAAGGTTTTTATCATCATACTTATTATTATTGTAATAGGTGGTGGTTGGTTTGGTGTGTCAAAATATCATCATGCACAGCATCATGAAGAAACAGATGATGCGCAAATTGAAGCCGACATAAGTCCGGTGATACCGAGAGTTTCGGGCTATGTAAAAGAAATAAAAGTAAAAGACAATCAAAAAGTACATTCGGGCGACACATTGATTGTGTTGGATGATCGCGATTTTAAATTAAAACTGGAACAGGCAGAGGCAGCTTTAGCCACAGCAAAAAGCAGTGTAAATGCTGCACAAGCCAATACTCATGCAGCCCGCTCCGGCATCGCTACTTCCCAGGCCGGTGTGCAAACTATAGATGCACAAATAGAAGCCGCAAAAGTAAATGTATGGCGCGCTACCCAGGATTATAACCGATATGCAAATTTGATTACCGATCATTCAATAACCCAACAGCAATATGAACAAGCGCTGGCCGCAAAGGAAACAGCAGAAAAGCAATTGCAGATATTGGAACAACAAAAGAAACAAGCCTCCACACAAACCGGTGTAGTAGCATCGCAAAGCAATGCCACTGCACAATCTATTGATGTGGCAGAATCAGTAGTGAAGCAGAAACAGGTAGAAGTAGATGATGCAAAATTAAATTTATCTTATACAGTAATTACTGCTGCCCAAGATGGCAGGGTATCGAAGGTAAACGTAGAACCTGGCCAATTTTTGCAGGCCGGACAAACAACCTTTAGCATTGTGCACGATAATGATGTATGGGTGGTAGCTAACTTTAAAGAAACTCAATACAAAAAAATGAAAATAGGTCAAGAAGTAATTGTAAACGCAGATGCATTTCCAAAACATGATTTTCAGGCAACGTTATCTTCATTTTCTCCCGCTACGGGCGCTAAGTTTTCATTGCTGCCTCCCGATAATGCAACAGGAAATTTCGTAAAAGTAGTGCAGCGGCTTCCGGTAAAAATTGAGTTTACCAATCCGAATGATTCTTTGTTGAGCCGGCTTCGTGCAGGCATGAACGTTAGTGTAGATGTGCACCTCAATTAATTTTTTTATGATAATTAAAACTAACGGTGATGTATAAACGCAGTTTAAGTTTTATTTTAAAAAAATTTTTTAATAAAAATAAATGCAGCAACAGGATTCATTGGTAGAATATGGCGCAAGAAGGGCTATTGTAACTGTTACGGCTGTATTATGTGCCTTGCTTGAAATAGTGGATACCACTATTGTAAATGTTGCGCTTACCGATATGAAGGGAAATCTTGGCGCTACACTTACAGAGATAGGATGGGTGATTACGGCATACGCAGTAGGTAATGTAATTGTAATTCCGCTCACCAGCTGGCTTTCACAACAATTTGGAAGAAGAAATTATTTCGCCACTTCCATCATGATATTTACAATATGCTCTTTTTTGTGCGGTAATGCTACTAACATTTGGGAACTGGTGATATTTCGTTTTATGCAGGGATTGGGCGGCGGCGCATTATTAGTAACTTCTCAAACCATCATCACAGAAAGTTACCCGATTGAAAAACGCGGAATGGCACAAGCCATCTATGGTTTGGGCGTAATTATAGGCCCTACGCTCGGTCCTCCTTTGGGTGGTTATATTGTAGATCATTTTACATGGCCATATATTTTTTACATAAATATTCCCATTGGTATCGCGGGCACATTGCTCACGCTACAATTTATACGCAGTCCGAAATATTCTGAAAAAACTTTGCGTAAGCATATTGATTTTTTAGGAATTATTTTATTGGCAGTTGCTATCGGTTCATTACAATATGTTTTGGAAAAAGGACATGATGATGATTGGTTTAATGATAACCTGATTGTTGTATTATCTATCGTTGCAGGTCTTGGTATTTTCTTTTTTATCTGGAGAGAACTTACTTATAAAAATCCGATTGTAGAATTGCGGGTACTCAAAAATGGAAACCTTCGAGTCGGAACTATTCTTACTTTTTTATTGGGGTTCGGTTTGTACGGCTCTACATTTATTATTCCATTATATACTCAGTCTACACTTGGCTGGACGGCAGAGCAGGCGGGGCTTTTGTTTATTCCTTCGGGAATTGCTACTGCTGTAATGATGCCTGTAATTGGGCAATTGCTGCAGCGTGGTGTAAAGCAACAATACCTTACCGCTGGTGGACTGATCATTTTTTTTATTTATAGTTTTTGGTGTTATAAAATTCTTACTCCTGCCACTCCCGAACAAACATTTTGGTGGCCTTTGATAGTAAGAGGGCTTGGATTAAGCATGTTATTTATACCCATTACTACTTTGGCTCTTTCTACTCTTCATGGCAAGCAAATAGGCCAGGGCGCTGCGTTTACTGGCATGATGCGGCAGTTGGGAGGATCATTTGGCGTTGCCATAATTACTACATTTATATCGAGCCAAAACATGGTGCATCGTACCAATATTATCAACCATCTTGATGTAAGCAATCCTATTTTGCAAAATCATGTAAACATGATGCAGCATGGTTTTATGAGCAAAGGAATGACTCCGGATGTTGCTTTAAAAACTGCTTACCAGGCGTTGGATTTCAGCGTATCAAAGCAAGCTCTTGTATTGTCTTACATGGATGTTTTTTTATATCTCGGCACATTGTTTTTAATATGCGTTCCCTTTGTTTTGCTGGTAAAAGGCAATCGAAAAAAGAAAATGGATCTATCACAGGCAATGCATTAACCATTATAATTATTTTTTTATTTATATAAAACGATTGTAAACTTTTTTGTAAAGAAAACTTTCAATCATTGCCTTCGTATATATTTGCAATTCTTAAGAAAAATTGTATTGAGTATTAATAAAACTTCAGAAAGAAAAGCTTTCTTCAAAAAATTCAGAGGAATTGAAAGCCAGGATACAGAAATGAGTTTTCTGGATCATCTGGAAGTTTTGCGCTGGCATATTGTTCGGTCGGCAATTGTACTGGTAGTAATTGGGATTGTTATTTTCTTTAAGATTGATTGGGTATTCGATCATATTATTTATGCTCCGGCAAGTAAAAATTTTATAACCTATACCGGGCTTTGTAACCTAAGCCACAAGCTGCATTTGGGCAATTCGCTTTGTATGCCGCCGGTAGATATTCCATTGCTTGGAAGTACTGTGAGCGGCCCTTTCATGTCGGCTATTTCTATTTCTTTTATTGGTGCTTTAATCATCGCATTTCCTTATCTTTTTTGGGAACTGTGGCGTTTTGTAAAACCTGCTTTATCTCCCAAAGAATTAAAATATGCAAGAGGCAGCATCGGCTGGGTGTCATTATGTTTTTTTTGCGGAGGCGCTTTTGGATACTACTTATTGGCTCCTTTCACTTTTAACTTTCTGGCTAATTTTCAATTGGGCACGCATGGCGTTTATAAATACCTTCCTACTCTGGATGATTTTATTGAAACCCTAACCGATATTATTTTAGGCTGCGGTATTGCTTTTGAACTTCCGATATTGGCTTTTGTACTTTCAAAGCTTGGTCTCATTACCCCAAAATTTTTAAAACAGTATCGCAAATATGCTTACGTGGTTATTTTAGTGGTTGCTGCAGTTATTACTCCTTCACCCGACTGGACAAGCCAAACCATTGTAGCTGTTCCTTTAATTATTTTGTATGAAATAAGTATTTTCATCAGCAAACGCGTAGATAAACAAAAGGTAAAAGAAGAAGCCAAATGGGATTAATACTTTACAGTAAATAATCTGTTGAAAAAAAAGTTAAATCCATGTTTGCAAAGCAAAATAATTTTGAATGCCGTTGCGTTTGAAATAAATTGCAGCAAGCTTTCCTTCGATGACAAACCGTACTTCTTTCATATTATTTGCAATAATCTTTTCTTCATTATTTATTTCTTTTATTCCATATAAAAAAAATAATGCTGTTGTTTCTTCAAACACTTTTTTTAAAAAAACGATCCGCAAAAATTATATTGAAAATTCTTATTACATTATTATTTCAAAAAAAGATTATGAATTAAAAGTGTATGACGACCAGGGCTGGTATGCCACGTATCCCTGCGTTTTCGGCAGTAATGATTTGCGTGATAAATATATGGAAGGTGATAAAAGAACGCCGGAAGGAAAATTTAAAGTGCTGCTGAAAAAAAACAATTCAAAATGGGGTTATGAATTGTTATTAGATTATCCTAATGAGCAAAGCCTTGAAAAATTTAATGAAAGAAAAGCAGAAGGAATTATTCCAAGAAGCGCCAAGATCGGCGGTGGTATTGCTATTCACGCTACGCGGCCGCAGGAAGAATGGACAGTTGATTATTATCAAAACTGGACGGACGGATGTATTTCTTTAAAATATTCCGAAGCAAAAGATTTGTATAGTTATATTCCGGTGGGCACTCCGGTTACAATAAACAGGTAACTAATCTTGCAAATTTATTTTCACTATTAACTAACGGTTACGCATAAACGCAATTATTTAAAATCATCTTCATCCAATTCTTCATCTCTGAAAGATTGAGTGCTTAAGTTGAGCATGCTTCCCATCAGGTCTTTAAATTCTATTTTACCTTCAACAATTTTTTTACTGATGAGTGAATAAGATGAAAGGCCATGCAAAACAAATTCCATCAGCAAAGCATTTTCTTTTGCATTGGCTGCAGGAAAATGTTTTTTTACAATGCCGTACAATCCATCCACTTTATACAACATTTGAATTTTTTCTTCATCTTTTAATCCGAATAAAAGATTTAAATGATTGCCTGCATCAAACCATCTTATAATTGTTTTGTAAGGATTTTCATCTGCAACATTTTCTTTTGTTCTTCTTTTTTTAAACGTTTCAGGATTGGGAAAATAAACAGCAAACTGTGTGCGGATGGCCTTCTCCATTAAGTTGTAGGCAACCTGGTACGGGCCTTCCTGTTCGCCTTCATATACCAATTCAATTTTTCCTGTTATGGATGGAATGATGCCTACGAGATCACTAATCCAAACTTGTGTTTCTTTTTCTTTGTTCATAATTGCACGGCGCTCTGCAGCGCTTACTGCATTTTCATACGCTGCAATTGTAAGCCTTGCAGAGACGCCGCTTTTTTTATCAACATATTCGCTGGCACGTGCTTCAAACGATACTTGCTCAATCAATCTTTTTACCAAATCACTTACTTGTATTTTTTTTATTTGATCTTCATGAATGCCCGCTTCCTGCTCGGTTATTGATAAAGCCGTTTCAATAGTAACAGGATAATGCGTAAGAATCTGGCTTTCGATGCGGTCTTTTAAAGGCGTGACAATTGCGCCTCTGTTAGTATAATCTTCAGGATTGGCGGTAAACACAAACATAATATCCAAAGCCAATCTTAATTTAAAACCTCTTATTTGCAAATCGCCTTCTTCTAAAATATTAAATAAAGAAACCTGTATGCGTGCCTGCAAATCGGGCAATTCATTTATTACAAAAATGCCGCGATTGCTTCTTGGAATAATGCCATAATGAATTACTCTTTCATCAGCATAACTTAATTTTAAATTAGCAGCTTTTATAGGATCAATATCTCCGATAAGATCTGCAACGCTTACATCAGGCGTTGCCAATTTTTCACCATAACGCATGCTGCGATGCAACCATTCAATTGGCGTATCATCACCTTTTTCTTCAATTAAATCTTTGGCATATTTACTTAATGGATGAAATGGATCATCATTCACTTCGCTTCCCGGAATGATTGGAATATATTCATCTAACAAATCAACCAATTGGCGTGCCATGCGGGTTTTCGCCTGCCCGCGTAATCCTAAAAATAAAATATTATGCCGCGATAATAATGCTCTTTCGGTATCAGGAATTACCGAATCTTCATAACCGATAATGCCGGGAAATGTAATTTCTTTTTTACTGATTTTTTTAATAAGATTTTCACGCAATTCTTCTTTTACAGATCGCGGTTTATAATTGCTATCTTTTAACTGGCCTAAAGTTTTTATTGTTGTCTGAACCATGATTTGGGTGGATTTATTGATTTAAAGGATTAAGATTAAACTTTGAATTTTCAAGTCTTTTAAATTGAAGACTAATTGAACCAAAATTTAATAATAAACCTACTTCTACATTGTAAGCCTCTAAATAATTTTGGCTTGTGCTAAATGAACATTTTCTAATTTGAACAAGCGCTTTAATTTCGACCATTATTTTTTCTTCTACAAAAAAATCTACTCTTCGTTCATCAATCTGAATGCCTTCATAATATACAGGCATGCTGAATTCTCTGCTAAATTTTGAGCCTGAATCATTCATTTCAATTTCTAATGCCCTTTGATAAAGACTTCCTGAAATCCATTGCCTAATGCAGCATGAACCTTGATACCTGCTCCAATAATTTTTTCAGTTATATTATGATATTTATATTCTTTCTTTTCCATTTCTGAACCACGATTGGCGAGATTTAATGATTTAAAAGATTTACATTATCGCTTCTTTTTTTTCTCATTACATAATTTATTTTTTTCTTATTAATCTTTTTCAATCTCCCCAAATCATGGTTCAGATTTTAATCTTTTAAATCTTTTTCAAATCATGGCTCAGACTAATACACCGTCTTCCTTTTTCCACTTTCAAAATCCCTGAAAATAAAAGCGCCGAGCCTGTCGAGCGATGCAAAGAAAGCTTTGCCATTATTGGTTTCAGTAAATTCTGTTACAAACCTTTGCAGGTATGGATCGCTGGCTATCATAAATGTAGTGATAGGTATTTTTATTTTTTTACATTGCGCTGCAAGATTCATACACCGGTTTAAAATTCTTCTGTCAACTCCAAAACTATTTTTATAATAACGCTTTCCAATTTTTAAGCAAGTTGGTTTGCCATCTGTTATCATAAAAATTTGCTTATTAGGATTTTTTCTTCTTCTCAACAAATCCATTGCCAGTTGAAGGCCGGCAACCGTGTTGGTATGATAAGGCCCAACCTGCAAATAAGGCAAATCTTTTATTTCCACCGTCCATGCATCGTTGCCAAACACTACAATATCCAACGTGTCTTTAGGATATTTGGTTGTTATCAATTCGCTCAATGCCATCGCCACTTTTTTTGCAGGCGTAATTCTATCCTCGCCATATAAAATCATGCTGTGCGAAATATCAATCATTAAAACAGTTGATGTTTGCCCTTTAAAATCTGTTTCACGAATTTCAAGATCATCTTCATGCATCATAAAACTATCAATGCCATGATTGATTTGTGCATTGCGAATGGATGAAGTAAAATCAATTTGCTCAAGCGTATCGCCAAATTGAAATGGCCGTGTTTCAGGATTGATCTCATCTCCGCCGCCTGGCTTAAAAGTATTGTGATTACCCTGTTTTGTTTTTTTAAGCTTGCCAAAAATTTCTTCAAGGCTTCTTTTTCTTATTCCCTGCTCGGTTTTGGGCGTAATTTTTATTTCTCCGTTTTGCCTGTTTTCATCAATGTATCCTTTATCTTTCAGCTCTTCAATAAAATCGCCCATTCCATATTCATCGTTGGTGAGATTATATTCTTTATCTAATTCTGTGAGCCAGCTCAATGCTTCGCCAACATCTCCGCTGGTATAAGTAAGCAATTGCATAAAAAAATCAAGCAGCTTCTCGAAAGAAGTTTTATTATTTTCATTTGGATCGTATTTGGAAAAATTATGGGCACGCATGTTGTTTAATTTTTAAAAATAATCTTGCAAATTCAATCGCCATTTGTCATTAGGTCATTGAGAAATTTGTGTAATTCGTATTAGCAAATTACGAAAACAATTTATCCTAAGCTTTGGTTTGATTGTTAAATAAAAAAATCCGGGATTATAAAACCTTATCGGTTTTTAAAAACTATAAGGTTTGAATAATTAAAAAATTATAGGATTAAGTATTTTGTTCGCAGAATCTTTACAAACATGGGTTAGGTTATTTATTCCAAGTCCCAGAGGGACTTTTGATGGGTAGAAATTTTTTTCAGCAAAATGTACGAAACGTTCCGAAGGAACGTCTGGTCCAATTTAATTAAATTTTTACCTATCAAATGTACCTACGGTCCAAGAAAAAATATTTGTTTTTTCAGCAAAAAATTTAGACAAGATTATACTTTGTGATTATTATACTTAATCCTAAAAATTTATTGTGTTTTATCATTCACAGGCTTTTCTTTTTTAAGAGCAGGTATATTATTAATGATTGTTTTTTTAGTTTCTGCATTGGTATCCATATTCGTTTTAAAATATTGTTCCATGCCTTGAACCTGTTGTAATAATTGTTGTACAATCTGGTTTTCATAAGCAAGTGATTGTTGCTTATCTTCATCAAGGCTATTAAAATAAACTATTTGTTGCTCGAGGTCTTTTCGCAATGATTCAGAAACTTTTTTTGCAAGAGCTGAGTCGCCAGCTTTATATGCTGCCCACAAAAATTGCCCTGAAATTTGATCCTGTTGTTGCCTGCGCGATACAAGCCCGTAAGGAAAATTTTGTTGCAACATCATATTATCACATTTCTCCAGCATTTTTTTTGCATCATCTTTCCTGTTATGATCGGCAAGACTGATAGCCACTTGTGCAAACTGCATTCGTAGGGTGTTTAAATGTCTGCGGTTTTCTTCATCAAAATAAACACCGGGAACATTGGCATCACCAAATTTAAATTTATTCATCATTACATTATAAGCCCAATCGCGGTTTACTTCGCTGTTTTTTACAGGAACAAACCGATACGTTAAACCATCCGTTCTTAAATAATCACCAAAGCCTAATTCATCATAAGGAGATGTAAAATAAATGGGACGCCTCCATTTGTTGGCTGCCATAATATTTAATATAGCGCTTTCATTTTTGCCTAAAGCATTTTTAGGAATATCAAAAACAACTTCGCTCACTACACTATCTCCTGGATTCACCGTTCCATTTTGTCTTACCAAATTTGTATCAACAGGAATAGAAACTTTTTTTGTTGGATAAATATTTAAATAATCATCGCCATTTTGCACCATCCGGTTAGGGTCATCACTTCCGGCATAATCTTTCATCATTGTATAAAGATCCATCGGTTTGGATTGATCTACTTTTGCGCCCGGCGCATCAGGATAATAATATATCGCATCGCGTTTGCTTCCTATAATTTGATCGGCATTCCATAACACATCAATCGGAGCGCTTTTATTTATTTTATAACGAAGTTGATTAAGATACCAATCGGTTCCCATGAGGCTGGAGTTAATTACTCTTATGTCTCTTCTTATTCCTTCCACTTCCTGGGCATACCAAAGCGGATAGGTATCATTATCACCAAATGTAATAAGAATGGCATTTGGCGCACAACTTTGTAAATAATCTATGGCAATATCGCGTGCCAATGTTTTTTTGCTGCGGTCGTGATCGTTCCATTCCTGGCTGCCCATCAACACAGGAACAGCAAGTAAACATAAGCCAGCAGCTACATAACTGGCTGTTTTATTATTGGCCCATTTTTCAAATAATTCTTTTACATACAAAACGCCAAGCCCAATCCAAATTGCAAATGCATAGAACGAACCAACATAAGCGTAATCCCTTTCTCTTGGCTGATTGCCTGCCTGGTTGAGATATAAAACAATAGCAATACCTGTAAAGAAAAATAACAATCCTACAACCAAAGTATCTTCTTTATCTTTTTTATATTGATAAATGAGACCAAGAATACCAAGAATTAATGGCAGGCAAAAAAGGGTATTGTGTGATTTATTGTGTTTAATGCTATCAGGCATTTTGCTTTGATCGCCCAATCGTGCAGTATCCCAAAACGGAATTCCCGTAAGCCAGTTGCCATCTCTTACATTACCCATATCTATTCCTTGCAAATCGTTTTGCTTTCCTGCAAAATTCCACATGAAATATCTTATATACATCCAGTTGAGCTGGTAACCAAAAAAGAAAGCGAAGTTATTTGCCATTGTGGGTTTATCAAGATAAGCGCCTGTTTTTTGATCCTTTTGAATGCCGGCAAAGCTTGCATAATAATCTGCATGACCCTGATCATTTGTATTATCCCACATTCTCGGAAAAAAATGTTTGTCTTCGGGCGCATATTCCGTTACATATTGTTTACCATTTTTTTCATACTTATCTTTTCCCTTTACATAAGTCTCTTCAGCAACAGTTTCGGTTGGTTGCGCAGTAAAATCCTGTCCATACACAATTGGCCAATCACCATATTGCTGACGGCTTAAGTAACCAACAAGGCTTACAGGATTATCTACATTAAACATATCAATTGCAGGATCGGCAAGCGAACGAATCATCGTGGTATAATAAGTAGAAAAGCCCAACAACACAAAAGCAAAGCTCCACATGGCGAGCTTTAAAAAATTCCAGTTTCTTTTTTTTGCAAGGCGTAATAAATAATAAATAATAAAAGCCAGTAAAATAAAAAAGAAAGTAAAACCGCTAAAGAATGGAAGCCCTAAACTGTTTTTAAAAAAAATATCAAAATCACCTGCCAGTTTAATCGTCCATTGAATCATGGGCACCTGCACAATGCCTGTAATGAGACATGCAATAACAAAAGCCCAGAAGGTTTTCCATTTAGTTTTATTTTCATACCGTTTAAAATAATAAACCATCACAATAGCCGGAATTGTAAGTATCGGCAGCAAATGCACGCCCACAGCAAGTCCTATGAGATAAAAAATTAAAATGAGCCATCGATCGGCACGGGTAAAATTTCCTTTTATTCCATTAGCCATTTCAATTGTAACATCCTGCTCCCATTTTAGAACAACCCAAAAAACTATTGCTGTAAAAAAAGATGAGCTGGCATACACTTCCGATTCTACGGCGCTGTACCAAAATGAATCGCTGAAAGTATAAGCCAATGCGCCAACAACACCAGCAGCCATCACTAAAAAAATTTGGTTGCTGGTAAGCGGAGTTGGGTTATTTTTTTCTAAAATTTTTCTCGCAAAGTGGGTAATGCTCCAGAATAAAAATAAAATAGTGAAGCCGCTCATAAATGCGCTCATGCTGTTTAGAGAAAGAATGGCATTATCAGGATTTGAAAATGGAATCATGAAAAGCCTGCCCAATAAAATAAATAATGGCGCTCCTGGCGGATGTGGGATTTGTAATTTATAAGCGCTGGATGCAAACTCGCCGCAGTCCCAAAAGCTGCCCGTTAATTCCATTGTAAGTAAATAAACTATGGATGCAATAAGCCATACAGCCCATCCTGTTATGTTGTTAACCCGTTTAAAGTTCATAGAAAAGTTTTAGATAAACAGGGGCAAATATAAAACTATGAACGCTACATTTATAGTGCATCATTTTTTTTTATACAAAGGATTGTTAATTTAATGTCGGATGTAAGAGGTGGGATCATCATATAATTGCAATGTACGATGTGAGATGTGTGATGTACGATGATGTTAATCCTTCCAGGCAAATTTTTTTTTTCACTATTAAAAAAAAACTTAAAAAAAATTTGCGTAACTTAAAAGTTACCTATATATTTGCGTAACTTTTAAATTACATATTATGCAAAAAGAAATTAAACAAACATGGTATTTCAATCAATCGCCACAAGAAGTTTGGGAATATCTTACTAAACCCGAACTATTAGAACAATGGCTCATGAAAACAGACTTTCAACCAATACAGGGGCACAAATTCCGTTTTACAAGCCCAGGTGGTATGGAACATTATTGCGAAGTGTTAGAAATAAAACCATTCACCAAACTTTCCTATTCGTGGCAAAGAAAATCAGCTAAAGACGGCAATCCTTTTAATTCAAAAGTAATGTGGACGCTTATTCCAAAGGAAGAAGGAACTGAGTTGCAATTAGTGCATAATGGGTTCACTGCTTTGGAAGATTATACACAGCACAATAAAGGGTGGGCCATTTTGGTACCGCGGATATCAGAACTTTTAAACGCAATAAAAAAATGACAACCCAAACCTTGGATGTTTTTCAGGTAATTGCCGACCCAAGCCGCAGGCAAATGATGCAATTGCTTTCAAAAAAAAATATGACGATAAATGCGTTAGCAGAAAATTTTGATATGAGCCGGCCTGCCGTTTCAAAGCATATAAAAATAATGTATAACGCAGGCTTCATTTCCATTACAGACATTGGCAGGGAACGGTATTGCACTTTGAAACAAGATGGCTTTAATGAATTGCAGGATTTTATCAATTACTTTGATAAATTCTGGACAACGAAACTCAAAAAATTAGAAACCCTTTTAAATAATAAATTAAAATGAACAATCAAAATTTTACCACTACCATTTTGGTAGAGCAATCGCCAGCCGAAGTTTATAAAGCAATTAATGACCCTCGTGGTTGGTGGAGCGAAGAAATTGAGGGCAACACTAACAAACTCAATGATGAGTGGTCGTATCATTTCCAAGACAATCATCGCAGCAAAATGAAAATAATTGAAATGATTCCCGACAAAAAAGTAGTTTGGTTGGTTGAGGACAACTATTTCAAATTTACCAAAGACCCAAATGAATGGGTTGGCAATAAAATTACTTTTGAAATTTCAAAACAAGATAATAAAACGCAGTTGGTTTTCACTCAAATTGGCTTGGTTCCAACCTATGAATGTTACAATGTGTGCCGCGATGCATGGACGGGCTTTATCCAAAAGAGTTTACAAAGTTTAATAACCACTGGTAAAGGGCAACTCAAATGGTATGAGCAATCTTAACTTATAAATTTTAAAAATCAATAAAAATGGAAAATAAAAATTTTCACCGAACAATCACCGTAAATGCTTCAGCAGAAGAAGCAATGAAAAAAATAAGTGAAGTAAATCATTGGTGGGCGAAGAATTTTACAGGTAAAGCAGAAACGTTGAATGATAAATTCAGTGTTCACTTTGGCGAAACGTACGTTGATTTTCAAATCAGCGAATTGATACCAAACCAAAAAGTGGTGTGGAAAGTAACTGATTGCAATTTGGATTGGATTAAAGCCAGGAAAGAATGGAATGGCACTCAAGTGGTTTTTAAAATTTCAGAAAAGAAAAATTCAACACAAATTGATTTTACTCATGTTGGTTTAGTGCCCGGTGTTGAATGCTATAATGACTGTGAAGTGGGATGGAGGCATCATCTTACAGTCGGCCTCGAAAAATTTATTAATGAAGGAAAAGGAATGCCCGAATAATTATCAAACATCGTACATCTCACATCATACATCAAACATATCCCTACATTTGATGCATGAAAAAAGTTTTTCTTCAATTGCATATTGCGATATTATTTGCTGGGTTTACTGCAATTCTCGGAAAACTTATTCGATTAAATGAAGGTTATTTAACTGCTTACCGCATGTTGATAAGCGCGGTTACTTTAGCTATTATTTTATATTTAAAAAAAAAATTAAAAGTTTATTCATGGAAAAATATGTTGAAGCTTTTTGGCACCGGCGCTATCATTGCTTTGCATTGGGTAAGCTTTTATGGAAGCATAAAATATTCCAACGTTTCTGTTTCTGTTACCTGTTTATCTTCCATTGGTTTTTTTACTTCTTTTTTTGAACCGATGATTATGAAAAGAAGAATTGATTGGGTGGAAGTATTGCTGGGACTGCTTGCCATTGCTGGTATTTACCTCATTTTTAATTTTTATCCTGAATATAAAATGGGAATTATTTTCGGAATAATATCGGCAATGCTTGCCTGTTTATTTCCTATTTTTAATAAAACATTATTGAAAGAATTTTTACCGGAAACCGTAACGTTGTACGAAATGACGGGCGGGGTAATAGCGCTTTGTTTTATTTTACCAATATATTTTCAGTTTTTTCCTGCAGCATATTTTTTGCCTACAACATCAGATTGGTTCTGGCTTTTAATTTTATCATGGGTGTGCACGGTATTTGCTTTTATTCTAAGTTTAAATTCATTGAGACATATTTCAGCATTTACGGTAAATCTTTCTTATAATTTTGAGCCGGTGTATTCCATCATTATGGCATTTATCATTTTTAAAGAAAATAAATTTTTAGGCCCGGGATTTTATCTTGGCTTTACGCTCATATTAATTGCCGTTACTTTTCAAATGATACGTGTTTGGAATGAAAGAAAATTGCGGAAAGAATAATTCATTGCACTAATTTAATTACAGAAAAATAATTTTATGTTTTAGTTTCGCAAAAGCCCTGAACATCTCGCTTACGCCGCAATATTTATCTTGCGAAAGCGTAACTGCTTTTACTACTTTCGATTCATCTTTTGAGTTTACTTTAATGCTATAAATTATGGAAACATCATCATAAATTTTTGGATCAGTTTCTGTAACATGCGCATCCACTTTTATAGAAAAATCAGAAAAGCTAACTTTCATTTTATTTAAAATAGTAACCACATCAAGCCCCGTGCATCCAGCCAATGAAACCAGCATTAATATTTTCGGACTTGTTCCCAAATTGTTGCCACCACCGGCTTTGTCAAGGTCTATTATTACATCATGATTTTTAATTTTGGTTTTAAAACTCATTCCGCCGCCATGCACAGATGTGATCGTATTTGTTGCCATTTATATTTTTATAAAGATGTTAAGTGATTATATTTTTGGTAAAACTGCATTGCTGATTTGCTGCGAACTCATAGCTCCCGATTGCCGCCACAAAACTTTTCCTTTTTTAAAAAGAATTAAAGTAGGCACACCTTGTATATTAAACTGGCTTGCGGTTGGCTCATTTTTATCAATATCAATTTTTAAAACACGTATGCTTTCTTTATTATTTTGAGCAAATTTTTGCAATTCCGGCGCCATCATTTTGCACGGGCCGCACCATGTGGCATGAAAATCAACCAACACCGGTTTTTCGTCATTAATTATTTTGCTGAAAGTTTCCATAATTAATTTTTTTTAAAAATATATTGCATAAAGTATGCCTATGAAAGTTTGAAACACTATTTGTCATGCAAATTAATATATAGTGTGATTTACCTCCGTTAAAAAGCTTCAAAGCCCCTCTCCCTCGGGAGTCCCGATAGCTATCGGGAGGGGGTGAGGCGCTGTGTCAGGATAAAAAGTCATTTAATTATTTTTCAGGTAAGTAATTCTTCATTACCTTTGCCGTCCGAAAAAAAATTATTATGGCAA
The DNA here is from genome assembly GCA_025933775.1 of Chitinophagaceae bacterium. Lineage (GTDB taxonomy): Bacteria > Bacteroidota > Bacteroidia > Chitinophagales > Chitinophagaceae > Ginsengibacter. The sequence goes on along the minus strand of JAICZH010000030.1, from coordinate 10,151 downwards.
GAGTATGTCAGGTTACGGGAAAAAGGCCTGTTACAGGAAACAAGGTTTCGCATTCAAATATTAAAACACGCAGGCGTTTTTTACCCAACCTTCAAAAGAAAAAATATTTTTTGGCTGAAGAAAATAAATGGATCACTTTAAAATTATCTTCTGAGGCAATTCGCACCATTAATAAAAACGGCCTTTATAATGTTGTAAAAGAAATGAGAGCAAGCGGAGCAAAGATTTAATTAGCTAATTAGCTAATTAGCTAATTAGCCAATTTAATTAATAAAATAAATCAAATTAATAAAATGGCAAAAAAAGGAAATAGGGTTCAGGTAATTTTAGAATGTACAGAACATAAAAATTCGGGCATGCCGGGAACCAGCCGTTATATAACGAAGAAAAATAAAAAGAATACGCCCGAAAGATTAGAGTTGAAAAAATTCAATCCTATTTTAAAGAAGGTAACATTACATAAAGAAATAAAGTAATGAGCTAATTAGCTAATTCGATAATTAGCCAATGTTCTTAATCAATGATTCTTAATTAGCCCATTGGCCCATTAGCCAATTGGCACATTATCAAATTAAATAAAATGGCAAAATCAGCTAAAACCGCTATCAAAACAAAAGACCAGAAAGCAGCCGCAGAAGCCAAAAACTGGACAAAAGTGGTACGTACTGTTCGCAGCCCTAAATCGGGTTCATACACTTTCAAAGAATCTATTGTTCATAAAGATAAAGTGAAACAATTTTTAGCCAGCTGATTTTTTGGATTAAAAAATTTTTACATAAAGCTATCCTGCATTTGTTGCGGATAGCTTTATTTATTTTGGGATTTGCAAAAAGTGTTACTAACGGTGATGAATATATGAAAATTATATTTATAAACTTTTGGGAAGTTTTAATTTTTTAAAAGTTATAAATCCCTCCAAACATCTGTTGCGGGAGCTTTAATTATTTTTGCACTTCATTAATTTTTATACAATGGGAATTTTTGATAAAATATTTGGAAAGAAAGAACAAAAGGAAAGCCTGGACCAAGGCTTACAAAAAACAAAAGAAGGTTTTTTTGATAAGATCACTAAAGCAATTGCCGGCAAAAGTACTGTGGATGAAGAAGCGCTCGATGATCTTGAAAATGCTTTGGTAAGCGCTGATGTAGGCGTGGATACTACTATTAAAATTATTGAAGGCATTGAAAAAAGAGTAGCAAAAGATAAATACATTAATACTGCCGAGCTTAATAAAATTTTAAAAGATGAAATACAGTCTGTGTTGATTGATACGCCTGCGAATTATAACAGTTACGAATTGCCTGCTACACATAAGCCGTATATAATTTTAATTGTTGGTGTAAACGGCGCAGGCAAAACAACAACCATTGGCAAACTTGCTCATAATTTTGCTTTAGCGGGTAAAAAAGTTTTACTGGGGGCTGCTGATACCTTCAGGGCTGCTGCAGTAGAGCAATTGGAAATATGGAGCAAGCGTACAAATGTTCCTATTGTAAAACATGCTATGGGAGCTGATCCCAGTGCTGTTGCTTTTGATGCAGTACAAAGCGCTGTTGCAAAAAATATGGATGTAGTTTTAATAGATACTGCCGGCAGGCTTCATAATAAAATTCATTTGATGGATGAATTGAGCAAAATAAAACGTTCAGTAAATAAAGCGTTGCCCGGCGCACCGCACGAAGTTTTATTAGTATTGGATGGAAGCACCGGACAAAATGCATTGGAGCAGGCAAAGCAGTTTACCGCCGCAACTGATGTTACTGCTATTGCTGTTACAAAGCTTGATGGCACTGCAAAAGGCGGTGTGGTGCTGGCGATTGCAGATCAATTTAAAATTCCTGTAAAGTTTATAGGAGTTGGTGAAAAAGCAACTGATCTTTTGATATTCGATAAAAAAGAATTTGTTGATAGTTTGTTTGAAGCCCCCTAACCCCCGAAGGGGGAAAGTGCAGCTTTTTAGTTTGGTGGATATATCATTCATGCGATAAAAATAATTCGTGCAATTCGTGTAATTAGTGGCAAATGAAAACAAAAAATAAAAAAGATAAAGTAAATATTATCACACTTGGTTGTAGCAAAAACCTGGTGGATAGCGAAGTATTGAGCGGCCAGCTTGCTGCTGCTGATGTAAATGTTTTACATGAAAGTAAAAAGCTCGACCATAATATTGTGGTAGTAAATACCTGTGGATTTATTGATAAGGCAAAAGCAGAAAGCATCAACACAATTTTAGAACAAGTAGAATTAAAGAAACGCGGAAAGCTTGACAAGGTCTATGTTACAGGCTGCCTTAGCGAACGTTACAAACAAAATCTTGAAGATGAAATTCCTGAAGTGGATGCATTTTTCGGAACAATGGAATTACCTTTTTTTTTAAAAAAATTTAATGTTGATTATAAAGCAGAATTAGTTGGTGAAAGAGTATTAAGCACACCGAATCATTATGCTTACCTAAAAATAAGTGAAGGCTGCAATCGCACTTGCTCTTTTTGCGCCATTCCTTTAATGCGTGGAAAACACATGAGCCGCTCAATTGAATCGTTGGTGGATGAAGCAAAATTTTTAGTAAGTAAAGGAGTAAAAGAAATTATGCTTATTGCACAGGAACTTACTTATTATGGATTGGATATTTATAAAAAAAGAGAATTGCCAAAATTGCTTCATGCACTGGCAGATATTAAAGGGCTCAAATGGATACGATTGCATTATGCATATCCATCAAAATTTCCAATGGAAATAATTGATGTGATGAAAGAAAAAGAAAACATTTGCAATTACCTTGATATGCCTTTGCAACATGCCAGCAATAAAATGTTGCAAGCCATGAAGCGTCAAATAACAAGAGAAGAAATGGAAAATATTATTTTTGAAATAAAAAGTAAAATTCCCGGCATTTGCTTAAGAACCACGCTCATTGCGGGTTTCCCGGGAGAAACACAAGATGATGTAGCAGAATTAAAAAACTTTTTACAAAAAATTGAATTTGATCGCGTAGGAATTTTTACTTATTCGCATGAAGAAAACACATCCGCTTATAATTTGATTGATGATGTTTCGCCGGAAGAAAAAGAACAACGTGCACAAGAAATTATGGAAGTGCAGCAGGAAATTTCTTTAAAGAAAAATGAAGAAAAAATTGGTAAAATTTTTAAAGCTATCATTGATAAAAGAGAAGCCGGAAAATATGTAGGCCGCACCGAATTTGACAGCGTTGAAGTGGATAATGAAGTAATCGTTCATTCACAAAAAAAATTATCGCCGGGCGATTTTGTGCATGTAAAAATTACAAATGCCTTTGATTATGATTTGGAAGGCGTGGTGATTCATAACTAACGGTTACGCATACACGAAATTTATTTCTCTTTTGCAAACTTATCGGCTAATTCATTCAATTCTTTTGCACTAATCGTTTTATTGCCGGAATCAATTACTGTCCGATAACGAAATGTAACCGATTCGCCTTTGTTTAAATGAAAATTTTTTATAGATTTTCCATTGGTAAAAATTTTTTCTCCCAAAGGATTGGCTGCAAATAATCCATAGCCGCGTGCATGCCAGAATGTAGGGTAGCCGGGGTTTTGCGGATGATCGATCATTGCAATACTTATGGAATCATTTTTTATTTTTGCAAATATTTTACACCATCTTGCTCTTGTGCCCCAGGCAGCATCGCCGGTTTTTCCTTCGCTGGTTATATAATTTCCATTAGCAATTGTATCAGATACTTTCGGTATTTTTTTATCATTCGCATATTGAACAGATTCGCTGGTTGTATTTGGAATTTGCAACTCATGCGCCAACCGCATTCCATACAAACCATCTTTAGCGTCAGTAAAATTTATGTTTGTATCGGCTTTTAAAATCGTTGTTCTGTCAATGATCCGCTGATGTTCTGTTCCGCTGAATGTAAGTGTTGTATTTTCTTCAAGCAAAACTTTATTTCGTTGATTGGTCCAGTTAGCATGATACGCAATAATTCCCTTTAATCCGCCTGAAATTTTAAGAATGCTATCGGTTTTTATCCATCCATACAAATATTTTTTTTCTCCCGGGATTGCATAAGAATTATTCCAGAAGTCGAGCCCATTTACATTTTCATAAGTAAACCAAATACCTTTTTGATGGGGATGATCCGTTGGCTCATCGGGTCTTGGGTCAATCGGAAACCCTCTGGTAACAATGGTTTCATCGGCCCCACGAACCGGAAATAAAATTGGTTTTTCCAAACTATCAGGATATAAAAAACTGGTGAATGGTTTATTATTTATAAAAACATCAATCTTATTTTCTGTTTTTAATTTTATCACTTTTACCATTTCTTTTTTCTGGGCAAATGATATAGGATGATAAGCGATTACAAATCCAAAAAATATTAGTACTGGTTTCATAATTTTTTTACAGGAGTTAGTTTATTTCAGATAGTCAGGCATCTAACTAACGGTTACGCATATACGAAAAGAAAAATCCTTTATTAAACTCCTTTAATATTTAAAAGCTTTGCCACCTACCATTACTTCCTGTGTGGCTTCATCGAATGTTGCTTTTAAACCTGTATGCGAAGCGGCAGTGGTCATAATGTTGGCAATAGAATGGCTGTAACCTGCTTCCACAGGAGCATGTGGCTGTTTGCGGCTGATAACGCATTCCATCCAGTTGCGTACATGGTTGTCTGTTAGTTTATCTCCGCCGGTATTTGCCGAAGCAACAACTTTTTCAGTTTGTGCAAGATTTACTTCAGGCAATAAATTCGGTTGCATATTCATTTCATCAGCAAAATGTTTTGTCAATCCACCATGCGGTGAAACTTTATTAGTAATTAAATTTAATTCGCCGCCATTGGAATAATAAATTTCTGAAGGATTTTCATCACCATTATCCATACGTGCCTGGAATGAAACTTGGAAACCACTGGATGGATCATCTTCCGGACCGTAATCAAAAACAGCTGTAATGGTATCCCAGTTTTTCCTTCCGTCTTTCCACATATAAATGCCACCGTTGGCAACCGCGCTCCGTGGATGTTTCAAACCACTAAACCAATGAACCGTATCAATTTGATGGCTCATCCATTGACCGGGAAGCCCTGATGAATAAGGCCAGAATAAACGATATTCCAAATATTTTCTTGGATCGTAACTATCGGCTGGCCGGTTCATTAAAAATCTTTTCCAATCAGTATCTTGTTCTCTTAACTGTGCCACCAAAGCGGGCCTGCGCCAGCGCCCCGGCTGATTTACATTCCACGTAAGCTCCACCATTTTTATAGGGCCGAATTTTCCTGATTGAATAAAATCAGCAGCAGCAATATAATTAGCGCCGCTTCTCCTTTGCGAACCTATTTGTACAATTTTATTGGATGCTTTAATAGTTTTCAAAGCGGCGCGATTGTCTTCCATTGTTTCTGCAAAAGGTTTTTCACAATAGGCATCGCAGCCTGCATTTACTGCTTCTATTGCGTGTAAGGCATGTTGAAAATCTGATGTGCTGATGAACACAGCGTCCACCAATTTTTTATCATACATTTCTTCATTGTTGCGGCAGGCAATAATATCATGCTGCAATTTATCTTTCCAAAAAGAAACGCCTTCTTCTCTTCGCTTATTCCATAAATCTGATACGGCTACAATATCAAAATTTAATTCTTTGTAATGATTCATAAATGCAGGCGCATGAGAATTTCTATGCCTGTCTGAAAAACCCACCACGCCTACTTTTACACGATCATTTGAACCTATAATGTTTTTATAACTTTTAGCGCTGAAAGCATTAGCGCCCATGTAAACTCCTGCAGTGGTGATGGCAGATTTTTTTATAAACTCGCGACGTGAATTTTGCATTGTGCAATTGTTTAGAGGTGAAGAATTGAAATTTTGCCGAACAATTAAAGCTATTGAATTTCTTAATTATTAATTAAAAAAAATACAGTTTTCAAACTATTTTTTCCCCCACCGAAAAGTTTCAATTTTAATTCCCGCCAGATCAAGCGCCCTGTCAACCACTGTTGACGCCACTTCCTCAATATTTTTAGGCTTGCTATAAAATGAGGGCGTTGCCGGGCAAATGATTCCTCCAGCAAGGGTGATCGTTTCCATGTTGCGAATGTGAATAAGACTGTAAGGCGTTTCCCTCACTACACAAATGAGTTTACGTTTTTCTTTTAAAATAACATCGGCCGCTCTTGATATAAGATCGTCTGAAACTCCGGAAGCGATGCGGCCAAGCGTTCCCATGCTGCAAGGAATAATTATCATAATATCGTAATCGCCCGAGCCAGATGCAAATGGCGCCATGAAATCATTTTTAGAAAAATATTTTGCATCGTAGGAATCATAATCTTTATTTTCTAATTCCGTTTGCCACACAACTTTGGCATTATCTGTGATTATAATGCCGAGAGCAGACCATTGATCTTTGACCGACTGTAGTTTACTGAGCAATATCTTTGGATATATTGATCCGCTGGCTCCTGTTATGGCAACAACTATTTTATGCATTGATGAAAAAATTACACATTTGTGCAAAAATATTTTTTAAAAAAAAGATAAGTTAAACGTGAATAATTTTTTTATTCTAAATCCAATAAAATACATCAATCGTACGTTTACTATTGTAATGTTGAAAATGGTAAAATTTAATTTAGTAATATTTCTATTTTTTTTATGCTCTTTCAAAGTTACATCAACTGCGCATGATAAATTAGCATGGATAAAAATGAGCGAACTGAAAGAAAAAATGCAATCTGACCCAAAACCTGCTTTAATAGATTTATATACCAATTGGTGCTATTGGTGCAAAGTAATGGATAAGAAAACATATTCTAATTCAAAAGTGATCAACTATATCAACGATCATTTTTACCCTGTAAAATTAGATGCAGAAACTAAAAGTGTTATTGACTGGAAAAATAAATCGTATAGCTACAATGAAAATTATAAAGTAAATGATTTTACGATGTATGCCACTTCGGGGCAGCCTGGGTTTCCAACTACAATAATATTTGTTGATGATAACAGTGAGCCTATTTCAATACAGGGATTTTTAGAACCAAAAGAAATGGAACCAATTTTGAAGTATTTTGGAGAAGGGGCTTACAAAACTGAAAGTTTTGAAGTGTTTAAAACAACTTTTAAATCATCGTGGTAAATTGCCATGTAATAATATTATGAAGCCGCAACAGCAGCTTCCAACTCGGTTTTTCATAGGATATTGGATTATAACAGGGGTGGATTTTCATCCGGCCCCTTTTTTTAAATTTAAAGTAATAATTTGCTCCGATGCAACGTTTTAATGAGACCTGGTGTCTATCACTAAAATTAAAAGTAAAGAGCTATTAAAAATATTATGAAGCTGCATAGCTTCCAACTCGGTTTTTCATAGGATATTGGATTATAACAGGGGTGGATTTTTATCCGGCCCCTTTTTTATTTTTTCTTACGCCGAATTTCTGCCTGCATTTATAATTCCAAATGAACAACGCATGGCCAGCTTTTCGTAAGTATCTTTTAATTTATTATTTACCATTTCTTTTTCCATCTCACGAATATTTTCAATGGCAAATTGCTGAATGGTTACTAAAGGCAAAACAATTTTTTCACGCATAGCTATTGATTGTTGTTCTACCGGATAATCAGCCATTAGCTCATTTTTGCCTGTTAATTGAAAAAGATATTTTTCTGTAACAGTATATTCTTTATAAATCATGTTCCATATCTCACCATATTTTTCATCTTTCGCTAAATATTCTGTAAGCGGGAAAAAACATTTCTTCATTGCCATTTCGCAATTATCAATAAGCGTTTTAAAAAATAATGAATGTTGATATAAAGTTTTCAATTGATGTAATTTTCCTTCGTGTTCCATTTTTTGCAATGCAGTGCCCACGCCATAATAGCCGGTTACATTTTGTTTCAACTGGCTCCATGCGCCCACAAACGGAATGGCGCGAAGATTATCAAGGGTTAATTTACTTGCCCCTCGCTTTGCAGGCCTGCTGCCAATATTAGTTTCGCTATAAAATTTTAAAGGGCTTATATGAATTAAATAATCCATAAAGTCAGGATGATTTTTAAGTTTGATGTATGCATCATAACTTTCATCAGCCATTTCCTGCAAAAGCGCTTCTTCATCTTTTTCAAGCGTAATATGTTTATTGGATAAAAGATCATTCCAAATACCGGCATGAATTAATTGTTCCATATTAAATTGCGCTGCATCAATAGTTCCAAAGTTGGAACTAACCGTTTGCCCTTGTATCGTTAATTGTATTTCTTTATTAGCAATATTTTTTCCCATAGATGCATAAAACTTATGTGTTTTTCCGCCGCCCCTTGCAGGCGGTCCGCCACGCCCGTCAAAAAAAATCACATCAATGTCGTATTGTTTTGAAACTGCAGTAAGTTCTTCTTTGGTTTTATAAATGCTCCAGTTGCCCATTAAATATCCGCCATCTTTGGTGCCATCACTAAAACCAAGCATTATCGTTTGTGTGTTATTTCTTCTCTGCAAATGTTTCCGGTATTCTTTATTTTCATACAAAATTTTTACAGTGGATGCAGCATTTTGCAAATCTTCTACCGTTTCAATTAAGGGAACAATATCCACATGCATTTCTGCTTTTTTCCATCCGCATAAAATAAATAAACCATATACTTCCAAAACATGTAATGCGCTGCTGCTATGGCTTATGATGTAACGATTGCAGCCCGGCTCGCCATTATATTCCTGAATTAATTTTATGGCTTTAATGCTTTCGAATGTATCGTTGATAATGGGATCTTTAAAATCAATTGAAGAAAGTATTTTATTATTCGTAGTAAGAAATTCTATTTTTTTATCATCACTTAATTGTAAATAATCATCAGGTAAAATATCGCCTGCAGCAGCTAATGCTTCAAATACTTTTTTATGAATGGAACTATCCTGCCGTATATCAATGGATGCAAAGTGCAAACCAAAAACATGAATTTTATTTATAAGATTATCCACCAAATGAAGAAACAATCCGTTATGCTGGTAAATAAGTATTTCTCTTATATTATTTAATACATCCAGTATTTCTTTTGTAGTTAAATGTGTTTTATTTCCGGGAATAAAAATATTATTATATAATTTTTTTTCTAAGTCAGATAAAAGCGTATCCACTCCCTTGAAAGTAAGGCGGCGCTTGAGTTTGCGTATTTCGAGATAATAGCTTTTTATAATTGCGCCTCTTAATGCATCAGCAACTTTTAAAGTGATTTCTGTATTTACAAAAGGATTGCCATCTCTGTCGCCACCGGGCCAAAATCCCATTTTAATAACAGGATTATTTTCATGAATGGCATGTAGAAATTGATTTTTTAAAAAAGTACGAATGCGGCCCGCCGCTGCAAAAAATACATTTTCCAAATACCAGATAAGGCTTAGCGCTTCATCATAAGGCGTGGGTTTTTCTTTTTTGAAGAAAGGCGTTTTGCCTAATTGTTGCAAATACATATTTATCTGCGCTGTATTATTTTGCGTTAATGATTTTGAAAGATCATTAATAATTCCTAAAACAGAGCCCGGATAAAACTGCGTAGGATGCGCTGTGAGCACCAGTTCTATTGAAAAATCCTCCAGCTTTTTTGCTAAGGCATCTACTTTATTATTTTGAATAACTTCCAGCTCTAATTGCTTTAAAGTGCCGGCGCCCCCTACATCATTTACATGAACGAAAGCGGCATCTTCAAGCGCATCAAATAATACAACTTGTCTTTCTACAAATTGAATAAACCGGAAAAGCACATCTGTCTGATCTTCTTCAGATGTAAGTGAAGTATGTTTTTTAAAAAAATCTTCAATAATTTTTGCAGGGCTTAATTTTTTTTTATAGCCTTCTTCGCAAATGTTTACAAACAGCGATAAAAGAATTCCTGTTTTTTCAATTCGGTGAAATGGCAATGAAGTGAACAAGCTGTTATACAGCTGAAACTTAATGCCAACGTAATTCCTAAAATGCTGCAACCCGCGTGTGGACTGGTTATCCATGATCAATAAAAAAATTTAAAATTAACAATGCAGCAATCATTTTGAAGAATGAAAATACTTAAAAAAATTTTAACAGGCTTTCGGGAATGTTATTTGTTCTATTATGTATCGTCTCGTTTAAAAAAAATTCTGATTTTTTATT
>JAICZH010000119.1 GCA_025933775.1 Chitinophagaceae bacterium | reverse complement strand
TATTGTTGTTTTCCTCATCTTTATAGGCCATGGCTGGTTAAATATTACTGAAAAAAAGGGCCTCATCACTGAGTACACAATGTTTGGTTTTGGGAATCCTGGCGATATGGCACAATTTATCGGTTGCCTTGAAATAGCTGCAGCGCTTAGTGTTTTAATAAAGCCTGTGCGCTCACTTATTCTTATTCTTTTTATTTGGAAAATAATAAGCGAGTTTTTTTATCCGCGTTATGAGTTATTTGAATGGATAGAACGCGGCGGAAGCTACGGAGCAATACTGGCCTTGTGGTTTACACTGGGCGAAGCTTCTGCTTTAAAAGTAAATGATACAGCAACAAAAAGTTTTAGATATTACATGCAAAAGATACATTATGTTGTATCTAACGGTAAGGCCTATACGAAAATACCAGTTTTTATTTTTATTATTTTTTCGTGTAATAATAAAAACAATTTTACAATTAATAATAAACATGTGGAAAGCCTGGCTAAAGATTTTATGAAAACAAATGTGATTCCTCACATGAAAGATCCCAAGCCTTACGAAATTACCGATGCCAAAGTGGTTGCCAAAACAGTTGCTGATAAAATCAATGACTACCGGTTTACATACGATCATTTATCTTTTAATCATGAAGATTCCATAGAAAATAAAAACCGGCTTGATTCAATTATAAAAGTTTCTCTTCATCCCGATTCTATAATAAGCATTACGGTAAATGTAGCTTATAAAACAAGATATAAATATGGAAATGTAGTTACAGATAGTATTAAGTTAGGTTACAATCCTGAGAAAGATAAAATATCGTACTGGCCCTTTTAATTTTTTTAATCACATTAAAACAAAAATATAAAACCACAATTTTTAAAAATCAATTATGAAAAAAAATTCCTGCTTTTATTCACCTCTGTTTTTTATAGGGCTTTTTCTTTTGCTAATGGCATCATGCAAACAAAAAAACAATGATTATGTAAAAGTGATGCACAATCCTTTATTGTTTAATAATGTAGAGCATAAGCTTAATTATGTAATCATATATGACATCTTTACGCCGCCGGTGGCAGCAAGGGTTTTCGCATATGCCGACCTTGCTGCTTATGAAGTTCTTGCCAGCAAAGGCAAACATTTTTCTTCATTGCAAGGCAAGGTAAAAGGATTAAATAATATTCCGAAACCATCTGCAAATGCAAAGATTGATTTTCCTTTTGCATCAATAATTGCTTTGCTGAAAGTAGGCGATGCGCTTACTTTTTCCGGCGATACTATGAAAGTGCTGGAAGATTCTGTAAAAACTTTGGCGAAAGATTCCGGAATGCCAGATGATATGTTTAATGGCTCGGTACAATACGGCAATGATGTGGCCGATTCAATTTTATCGTGGAGTAAAAAAGATAATTATGCGCAAACAAGAGGTGCAAGGTTTACAATATCCAATTTAGAAGGACATTGGACGCCAACACCACCCGGGTATTTCAGCGCTGTGGAACCCCTTTGGCCTACGATGAGATGTATGGTTATGGATTCGGCAAATATGTTTCCGCCGCCGCCTCCAACACCTTTCAGTAAAGATTCTGCAAGCCCATTTTATAAGATGGCAAAAGAAACAATGATTACAGGCAACACATTAGATTCAACACAAAAATGGATTGCTAATTTTTGGGATTGCAATAGTTTTAAATTGCATGTAGAAGGCCACGCTATGTTTGCAACCAAAGCAATGACTCCCGGCGGCCATTGGATGGAAATTGTTGGAACCATTTCTCAAAACAATCATGCTGATTTTTATAAAACGGTGTATGCTTATACCGGCGCCAGCATTGGCATTTACGACGCCTTTATTTGTTGTTGGTTTACTAAATATAAGTTTGATTTGATACGCCCCGAAACTTATATTAATAAATATATAAACCAGGATTGGATGCCTTATTTACAAACACCGCCTTTTCCGGAATATAACAGCGCTCACTCTACCATTTCTGCAGCTGCAGCAACCGTTTTAGGTTCTATTTATAAAGATAATACTGCATTTAAAGACTCTTCTGAAAGAGACTGGGGATGGCCCGACCGCAGTTTTAAAACATCAGATGAAGCAGCTGTTGAAGTTTCGATGAGCAGGTACTATGGCGGCATTCATTACAAACCATCAGTGCAAACAGCATACATCCAAGGCAGGCAAATTGGTAACTTGGTGATGAGTAAATTAACGGCGAAATAAATTTAATAATGATAAATCAAAAATCTCAAATCTGAAAAGTGGGCAATGGAAAAACGCCCACGGCGACTCACCGCCTTTGGCGTCCTCACCAACGGCTGAAATTAGAAGAATTAAGAATTAAAAAATTTTAATCAATAATCAATAATCAACAATCAATAATTAAATAATCAATAATCAAAATAATTTTTTATGAAACAAATATTTTCAATTTTATTAAGTGCAGGTTTAATAATTATTATTTCAAACAAAGCTGCGGCACAAGGATGTATTGCCATACGAACTACCGGTGGAAGCCTGTGTACTATGCAACACCCGGATGATGAAAAAACAACCAGCGATCAATGGCAGCTGAATCTTGGGTATCGTTATTTTAATTCCTTTCGTCATTACATAGGAACCAAGGAGCAAAAACAAAGGTTGGAACAACATACACAAGTGATCAATAATGTAAGCACCCTTGATCTGTCAATAGCACGAAACATTACGCATCGGTTATCATTTGTAATCGGGTTTCCTATTCTTGCTAATTCGCGTTCTCAACGCGCCAATTTTGGAAACAAAGACCGGTATGAAACCCATTCTTTTGGAATTGGTGATGCACATATCACTGTGTATCGCTGGATGCTTGATCCTGATAAATCTCATAAAGGGAATTTCCAAATCGGATTAGGGATAAAACTTCCCACCGGTGACGATAAATACCAGGATTATTTTCCTGTTAACGATAGCACGAAACAATTGCGCACGGTTGATCAATCTATTCAATTGGGCGATGGAGGCACCGGAATTATTACAGAAGTAAATGGCTTTTATAATTTTTCTCCCCTCTTTGGTATGTATGGAAATGTATATTATTTATTTAATCCAAGAGAACAAAACGGAGTACCTACTTATCGTTCAAATATTAACGAAGCAATTATGAGTGTGGCAGATCAATATATGGCAAGGCTCGGATTTAATTATGGCTTCAAAGGTTCTCTTAAAAAATTGTCAGTTGCTTTGGGTGGCAGGCTCGAAGGAATACCCGTTCACGATGTAATTGGCGGCAGCGAAGGTTTTCGCAGGCCTGGATATATTGTATCAGTAGAGCCGGGAATAAATATTAGCCTTAAAAAATCAAACATTTATTTACAGGTGCCGGTTGCTTTGGTAAGATGCCGCACGCAAAGTGTTCCTGATAAAGAAAGCACTTTGCAAACAGGCGTGTATAAACAAGGCGATGCTGCATTTGCAGATTATCTCATTAATGTGGGATACAGCATAAAATTCTAAAACATAAATTTTTTTTCGTAATCAGTGTTAATATGGTCTTGCAGTTCTCTGCGAGACCTTTTTTTGCCTGCATGTTATATAATTTACGGATTTACTTACCAATATTACTGATTCAGAAAAGTGCATTACCGAAAGGGATAAATAATGCTTTAATTTTGAATTAAAAAAAATAATGCAATGGATAACATGATACGATTTGAAACAATCAGCAATTACAACGCATTCAACAATAATGAAACACTACATCCATTGGTGAGCGTTGTTGATTTATCAAAAGCAAATCCGCGGCAAGGTTCACGCATGTATTTCGGTTTTTACACCATCTTTTTAAAAGATGTAAAGTGTGGTGATTTGCACTATGGAAAAAACACATACGATTACCAGGAAGGCACATTGGTTTTTTTAGCGCCGGGACAGGTTGCCGGCGTGAACAGCAATGGAGAAACGTATCAACCGAAAGGTTATGCGCTGGTTTTTCATCCTGATTTAATACATGGCACTTCACTTGGAAAACATATTCACGATTATACTTTTTTCGGTTATCAATCCAATGAAGCATTGCATGTATCAGAGCGTGAAAGAAAAATTGTATTGGACTGTTTTTCTAAAATTCAATATGAATTAGAACATGCAATAGACAATCACAGTAAAAGATTGATTGTATCAAACATTGAATTGTTTTTAAATTATTGTACTCGTTTTTACGATCGCCAATTCATAACGCGTGATAATGCACATAAAGGAATTTTAGAAAGATTTGAAAATTTATTGAATGAATTTTTTCAGACTGATAAACCGAAAACATTTGGCTTGCCTTCTGTAGCGTATTGTTCAGGCGAATTGAATTTATCATCAAACTATTTTGGTGATCTGATAAAAAAAGAAACAGGAAAATCAGCGCAGGAATATATTCAATCAAAATTGATTGATATTGCCAAAGAAAAAATATTTGATATAAATAAGTCGGTTAGTGAGGTTGCTTATGAATTGGGTTTTAAATATCCGCAACATTTTACACGTCTCTTTAAACAAAAAGTTGGTTATACACCGAATGAATATCGTATAATGAATTGAAAGCCTTATAAGCTTATCTTTTGTGCCCGATTTATAAACTTTAAAAAATAGTTTATAAAAGAAGTTGAAAAATTGAAAACAAAAAAATAACTTTGGGAATCTTTCCGCTCTCCTTTCTAAAAACCTGGTTTCAATAATTAGTCTTGTAAATAAATAAAAAGGTAATTAGCTTTAAATTGATAAGCTATACTAATTAAAATATATAAACCGTCGTTTATGAATAAGCGTTCGTTACTTTTTATTATTTTATTTTTTTATTCATCCATAGTTTATTGCCAATTAATAAATAATGGAGCCGCCATAACCATTCAAAACGGCGGCTACATGATGATTGCAGGAAATTTGCAAAATACATCAGGCTCTATTACCAACGATGGTAAAATAGAAGTACGGGGCAATTTTATTAATAATGCAACCTATACTTCTACTGGCAATGAAGATTCCTTAATCATATCTGGTACCGGAATAGATACTTTAACGATGGGAAGTTCGGTGGTTAATAATCTTACAATAAATAAAACAACCGGAAGTGATACACTAAGATTGGGCAGTTCTTTAACTGTAAATACCAAACTCGATTATCTTTCCGGCGGCTTATCAACCGATCCTATTTTGAATCCATCATTTTTATTAATATCTCCCACATCGGCGGTATATAATTTTGCTTCGGGAGAAGAAATTACCGGAAGTGTAAAAAGAACCGGCTGGGCAAATGGAACTGCTGTAGTATTTAATCAGCCTGATATGCAGGTTACGACAAATGGGGGAA
Organism: Chitinophagaceae bacterium; assembly: GCA_025933775.1. GTDB lineage: Bacteria > Bacteroidota > Bacteroidia > Chitinophagales > Chitinophagaceae > Ginsengibacter. The sequence goes on along the minus strand of JAICZH010000119.1, from coordinate 2,082 downwards.
CCAATCCGACAGATTTTACTGTTACGATGATTCCGCAAAGCGCCGGCGGCGATCCAACACAAAATGAAAGAGAAGTAAAAAGAAAATTTTTATTTAATCAAACAGGCGGTTCAGGATTTACTGCTGATATAAAATTTCCTTACACAACTTCTGAATTAAATACCAATGTTGAAAATAATTTAGTTCCGTGGGAATTGATTTCAAGCGAATGGAATGCACGACTGACGCCGGTTACCAATGATGTGGCCAATCATTTTGTATCTACTACCGGCATTGCAGCATCCGATCTTTCTTTAGAATGGAAACTGGCCGACCCGAAATATACTTTTAATGTAACGGCATTTTTGCGCGGGGCATGGAATGGCACAAATATGAATACAAGCCTGAATGCAGCAGGTATTCTCCCATTATCTCAACCTTATAATACAACGCCTTTTAATTATGCAGGAACCGAATCTGTTGCAAGCATTCCAAATAGTAACATCGTAGATTGGGTGCTTGTAGAACTTCGTAAACCTGCAAGCGGTTTGCCCCAGGACGCAACATCCGCCACTATCATAGGCCGCAAAGCCGGATTTCTTTTAAATGACGGAACGGTAGTTGATTTAGATGGAACAACTCCTTTGTCATTTGATATTTCAAAACAAGGCGCATCATTTATAACCATCCGCCATCGCAATCATCTTGGTGTATTGAGTAATTCTATTCCATCAAATAGCGCAGGAACTTTTGCAAATGATTATTCATTACTGGCAAATAGTTATAAACCTGCAGGTGCCCCATCTGATCCGGTAGAGTTACTTTCAGGAGGATCGAAATACGGGCTTTGGGGAGGAGATGCAAATAAAAATGGGGTTGTAAATGTAACAGATGTGAATACAATTAAGATTGCAATTTCAGGCTCTTCATCCGGATATTTATTTACAGATATTAATTTGAGCAATAGTATAAATGTTACTGATGTAAATTTAACTAAAGTAACTATTTCCGCCTCCGGCACAGGCGGTACGGATACAAAAACGGAATTTCGTTCGCAAAGTCGAGTGCAAACAAATATTCCAGATCATATAGTTGACTAATTTAAATAAAAAATATTATGAAAGATTGTTTACATAAAATTATATTAATAACCTCCGTTCTAATTGTATTTATTTCGTTTAAAACAAATTCGCAGACATGTGAATGGCAGTTAGTAAATCCTTCGTTTAGTAATATAGATCCCGATGGTGCAGGACCCGCAACTGGGTCAGTAACTTTCACTCTTCAAGTTCATACTACTGGCGGGTCTATTGCGAATGTTACCGGAATAGGAACAGGATGGAGCTGGCAATCTTCTAATGCCATGCTGCCAACCGGTTCTCCGTGCGGTACCAATTCTGTTATCCAACCTGCAAATATTACAATGTCGCCAGCTTTTGCTGGATTTACCTACAATAACGTAGATGAATGTAGTGGATCTGTAAATTTTTCTACGGGTTCTCAAACATTTGATAGAAGAGCCGTAGGTACTATTGATGGAAGTAGTATAACACTGACAACTACATTCGTTGATGTGTTTACTGTCACTTTATGGACATTGGGTAATACAAGTCCTGAAGGCGGTTATGCAGTAATAAATTCTGGGTCAGGTGGCTCACCGGCAGCTTTCTCATCTTACGCAATTTCTGATAATTTAGCTAATGAATATGTTGTCAATTCACTTACCTATAATAGTCCTCTTGCTTTAGGCTCGGTAGTACTCCCAGTTACTTTTACAAATTTTAAAGCCAATTGTACCAATGATGGAACTATTGTAAACTGGTCAACCGGAGTAGAATCCAATTCAGATTATTTTGAATTGCAACGCAGCGCCAATGGAAATGACTGGAACCCGATTGCAACCATTAAAGCCTCCGGCGCCCCTCACAGTTACCAGCAGCGCGATGTATTTTCAGGAAAAGCTTTTTACAGAATCATGCAAGTAGATAAAGACGGTCATTCCACTTTTACAAGCATCATCCCTACAAACTGTGAATTGAATAATTTGAGAGTGATGCTTTATCCCGTTCCTGCAAGAGACTTGTTGAATGTAGTAATACAATC
>JAICZH010000050.1 GCA_025933775.1 Chitinophagaceae bacterium | reverse complement strand
TTGCATTTCTTTAAATGCTATTTTGGATTCTTCTTTACCTAAATTAAAAAATAAAACAGTGGTTGATTTATTAATTTCTTCAGGAAAAATATTCAGCTCATTCATTACATCATAAATCCTGTCAACGCCAAAGCTGATGCCTACTCCGGGAATATCGGGCAAGCCAAATAAACCCGTGAGATCATCATATCTTCCGCCGCCGCCAATGCTTCCTATATCAATATTTTTTGCTTTCACTTCGTAAATAATTCCTGTGTAATAATTAAGCCCTCTTGCCAGTGTAAAATCTATATTTACATTATCCGTGGCATCCTCAGATTCTTTTATATAATCCAAAACAGTTTTTAATTCTTCAATTCCTTTTTTACCTATTTCAGCATTTTGTAACAACGAATTTATCTGAAATAATTTTTCATCATTCGTGCCGCTGATTTGCAAATAGTTTTCAATGATTGAAATTTGTTCATCTGATAAATTATTTTCAGCCAGTTCTTCTTTCACTTTTTCAATTCCTGTTTTATCAAGCTTATCAATTGCAATGGTTATCGCATTTAATTGATCGCTGCTTTCACAAGTTCCGGCAAGGGCCGCTAATATTTTTCTGTTATTGATTTTTAAATTTATTTCAATTTTTAGTTTCTTAAAAACCTGTAAATAAATCAAGGCAAGTTCTGCATCGCTTATGAGAGAAGCGGTTCCTGCAATATCTGCATCGCATTGGTAAAACTCGCGGTAGCGGCCCTTTTGAGGTCTGTCGGCGCGCCATACGCTTTGCATCTGGTAGCGTTTATACGGCACCGTTAGTTTATTAAAATTCATAGCAACATAGCGCGCAAAAGGAATGGTAAGGTCGTAACGCAAGGCTCTTTCGGTAATTCCTTTTTCATTTTTTCCTTCTAAGATTTTATCAAAATTTTTTTTGGCTTCTTCTTTTTTTAAAGGATTATCGAGACCGTTGTTTAAAATTTTAAAAATAAGCTTATCGCCTTCATCACCATATTTTCCCATCAATGTTTCCATGTTTTCCATTGACGGAGTTTCCAAAGGTTCAAACCCATACAGCTCGAAAATATTTTTTATAGTATCAAGAATAAATTGCCTCCTGCGAATGGTTTCGGCATTAAAATCTCTGGTGCCCTGTGGTAATGATGGTTTCATTTGCGTCGCAGAAGTTTATTTTTAGCGGCAAAAATATGGTAATCATTTTTACCTGTAATGCCGGCTGGTAATCAACTCGCCAATTCAATCCACACCGGTGCATGATCACTTGTTTTTTCCCACCCGCGTACATTACGGTCAACACCAGCAGCGACGAGGCGTTTATCCAAATGGGGGCTAAGTAAAAAATGATCTATACGCAATCCTGCATTGCGGTTATATGCATCACGAAAAAAATCCCAGAATGTATAAATTACTTCTTCGGGATGCAGCTTGCGTATTGCATCCGTCCATCCCTGAGCAACAAGTGTGTGGAAAGCTTCGCGTACTTCAGGAAGAAACAAAGCGTCTTTTACCCAGCGTTCGGGTTTGTATACATCCAGCTCTGTAGGCATTACATTATAATCGCCCGTTAATACCACATCTTCACCTGATGCAAATAATCCAGCAGCATGTGCCGTCAATCTTTCAAACCAACGCATTTTATAATCGAATTTAGGGCCAGGCACAGGATTACCATTTGGCAAATACAAACAACCTATAATAATCCCATTCACTTTGGCTTCTATATACCGGCTGTGCAAATCTTCAGGATCGCCTGGCAATACACGGCATCTTTCTTCGGGCAATGTATGACGGCATAAAATCGCCACACCGTTCCAGCTTTTTTGCCCGTGCCATAATGCCTGGTAGCCGGCATCTTCTATCGCCCGTAAAGGAATCTTTTCATGCGGCGCTTTCAGTTCCTGCAGGCATGCCACATCAGGTGCAGTTTCTTTTAGCCATCGAAGTAAAACGGGTAAACGGCTATTGATGCCATTTACATTATAAGTAGCTATTTTCATTGTGTGAAATGGTTGAGGGGATAAATATACTAAAGGAAGATGAGTGCTGTTATTTGTTTTCACGAATTATTTTCATTCCTTTATTCCATCGGGTTAATTCATTCAATAAATTTTCAGCCGATTTTTCCATTACATCATTCGGGACAAGATTGCCATCTTTTATAAATTGAGTGAAGAACGGAATGTGAACAGCCGTATATAATGGTGCCATTTTAAGAGAAGACAAATCGGACTTTAAACTGTTATACGCACGGGTGCCTGCTGATATGCCGCCGTAACTAACGATTCCTGCAGCTTTATAATTCCATTCGTGAAATAAATATTCCAATGCGTTTCGCAATGGAGCCGGATAATTAAAATCATATTCGGATGTTACAAAAATAAAAGCATCAGCTTCGTTGATGGTAGCGCTCCATTTTTTGGTATGCTCATGTTCATACTTTTGAAGAGAAGGATGATTTGGCTCATCCATCATGGGTAAATTAATTTCTTTGAGATCTAAAACTTCTACATTGAAACCTCCATGATAGGTTGCTTTTCCAGCAATCCATTTTGTAATTATCGGACCTTTTCTTCCCGGCCTTACCGTAGCTGTTATGATTTTTAAATTGTCCATGATTTTTTTTAATCAAATATCTTACCGAAATTAAGTTATTAGGATAATTATTTAATGGCCTTAGAAATATGAAACGATAGTGATAATTGCATTGGTGTAGTGATAAACACAGCCATTTTTTTTCAATATCTGATATACAAGATATACAACATAACCTGCGTATAAAAAAGATAATGAAGCATTTTTTTATTACAACAAGGGTATAATGAGAGATGCTTGTGGGCACTCAATGTTTCTGATATTTATTCTTTCAACAGTCTTTTCTCAAAACTTTTATTTATTTCTTTGTTGTTTAATTCAATACCCATACCTTTGCACTCCCAAAATAAATTTGGACAATAAAAAGTTCTTTAAACATGTCTCAAAGAATCAGAATTAAACTTCAGTCTTACGATCACAATCTCGTTGATAAATCAGCAGAGAAAATCGTAAAGACAGTACGTAGCACAGGGGCAGTGGTAACAGGGCCTATTCCTTTACCCACTCATAAAAAAATATTTACTGTATTGCGTTCGCCTCACGTAAATAAAAAAGCACGTGAACAGTTTCAATTGTGTACGCATAAGCGCTTACTGGATATTTACACCAGCAGCTCTAGAACCGTAGATGCATTATCAAAACTTGATTTGCCATCCGGTGTTGATGTTGAGATTAAAGCATAAAGTTCCTTTCTTCTCCTTCCCGTCGGGAAGGCTGGGATGGGCCTAGTTCTTATAAGATAATTGTAACATCCATCTCCATAAAATAAAATGGAGCGCTGGATATAATAAAATAGAAATGAAAAGTATTATTGGGAAAAAAGTTGGCATGACCAGCATTTTCGATACTAATGGCAAGCAAACTGCTGTAACCATTATTGAAGCAGGCCCGTGCGTGGTAACTCAGAAAAAAACTGTTGATTCTGACGGCTACAATGCAATTCAGATTGCTTTTGGAGATAAAAAAGAAAAGCATACACTTCTTTCAGAAAAAAATCATTTTGCCAAAGCAAATACTACAGCAAAAAAATTCATAAAAGAAATACGCGATAGCGAAACAGATAATAATATTGGCGACTCCATAAGTGTTGAGATATTTAGTGAAGGCGACAAAGTAAATGTAGTGGGGACTACGAAGGGCAGAGGTTTTCAGGGTGTTGTAAAACGTCATGGATTTCATGGGGTGGGCGAGCAATCACATGGCCAGCACGATAGGTCAAGAGCTCCCGGCTCTGTTGGCGGTTCCTCTTATCCTTCAAGAGTATTTAAAGGTATGCGCATGGCAGGCCGCATGGGAAATGATAAGGTGCAAATAAAGGGGTTGCGTGTTGTAAAAATTTTCCCCGAAAAAAATTATATATTAATAAGTGGTTCCGTTCCGGGCCATAATGGTTCCATCCTTTTAATTCAGAAATAATATGCAGTTAGATATAATAAATATAGAAGGAGAAAAGACCGGCAGAACAATTGATTTACCGGAAGAAATTTTTAGAGCCGAGCCAAACAATCATGTTATCTGGCTTGCCGTGAAACAACATCTTGCAGCACAACGACAAGGCACTCATAAAGTGAAAACCCGTGCAGAAGTAAAAGGTTCTTCGAGAAAACTTCATAAGCAAAAAGGAACCGGCGGAAGCCGCAAAGGAAATATTCGTAACCCTTTATACAAAGGCGGCGGCACTGTGTTTGGCCCAAAGCCGCATGGTTATGAAATTAAGCTGAACCGCAAAGTAAAGGACCTCGCAAAAATCGGCGCATTAAGTACAAAAGCAAAAGAAAATAAAATATTTGTAGTAGAAGATATTACCATGGAAGCGCCGGGTACCAAAAAATTCATACAAATTTTTAATTCAATAACTCCCCAAAGCAGAAGAACATTATTTCTTATGCCGGAACACGATGAAAATATATATAAAAGTTTTCGTAATGCGCCGTCAATATGTGGAACGTTATTAAGCGATATAAATACCTATGATATTGTGAATGCCGATTCGGTAGTATTTACAGAAAGCGCTGCAAAAATATTTGTAGCAGGAAATGAAGAAGAAACAAATTAATATGAAAATTTGAAAATAGCTCAATTAAATAATGAGATACGCATTTTCAAATTTTCAAATTTTTAAATTTTCAAATTAAAATATGAAACTGTCTGAAGTTTTAATGCGGCCTGTATTATCAGAAAAAGTAAATCGCCTGACGGAGAAGCATAATCGCTATACTTTTATTGTAAACAGGAAAGCGAATAAGCTTGAAATTAAAAAAGCTGTAGAACAATTTTATGGCATCCAGGTGCAGGAAGTCAATACTTTGGTAATGCCTTCAAAAGTAAAGCAGCGTAATACAAAAGCAGGCTTGCTTACAGGACGCAAGTCAGCAAAGAAGAAAGCAGTAGTTACCGTAGCAGAAGGTGATACAATTGATTTATATGATAATGTTTAATGGTAGTAAATAATAATGTACTTCCAAAAAAATAAACACTAAATAAAATGGCTTTAAGAAAATACAAACCAACAACAGCAGGAACCAGGTGGAGAGTTGGCAATGCATATTCAGAAATTACCACCAATGTTCCCGAAAAAAGTTTGGTAGAAAAAGTACATCACACCGCAGGGCGCAACGCACAAGGGCGAAGGAGCATGAGATATCTGGGTGGCGGTCATAAGAGAATGTATCGTGTTATTGATTTTAAAAGAAATAAAAAAGATATTGCAGCAACGGTAAAGTCAATTGAGTATGATCCTAACAGAAGCGCTTTTATTGCTTTGGTTTTTCACGCCGATGGGGAAAAGCGGTACATATTGGCTCCTCAAGGATTACAAGTTGGCTCTTTAATTATTAGCGGCGATGCAGTAGCGCCTGAACTTGGAAATGCTTTAATGCTTAAAAACATTCCATTGGGTACAGTAGTTCATAACATTGAAATGCAACCAGGACAGGGTGGTAAACTCGCACGCAGCGCAGGATCATCCGCACAGCTTGCCAATAAAGAAGATAAATACGCAGTATTAAAAATGCCCAGTGGTGAGCTTAGAAAAATTTTGATTAATTGTTACGCAACAGTTGGTGTAGTTAGCAATAGCGATCATAACCTGGAAAGCAAAGGAAAAGCAGGAAGAAACCGATGGAAGGGCATTCGGCCAAGAGTAAGAGGCGTAGCGATGAACCCCGTTGACCATCCGATGGGGGGTGGTGAAGGTAAGGCTTCCGGCGGCCATCCAAGAAGCAGAACTGGAAAATATGCCAAAGGCGAAATTACACGGCCTCGTATAAAAGGATCCAATAAAATGATTATTCAAAGAAGAAACGGAAAGAAATTATCAAATAAGTAAAGGCTTAGCAATAGGCAAAAGACAGACAAGATTTAAGTAAAAAATATTAAACGTTCAACAAAAAAAATTTTTACATCGTACATCGTACATCTAACATCGTAAATAACAAATGGCTCGTTCAATAAAAAAAGGTCCCTATGTAGAAGCAAAGCTCGAAAATAAAGTGCTTGGTATTAATGAAGGAAAGTCGAAGAAAGGCGTTATCAAAACATGGTCTCGCCGCTCTACCATTACTCCCGATTTTGTAGGCCATACTTTTGCAGTGCATAACGGAAATAAATTTATTCCTGTATATGTTACAGAGTTTATGGTGGGGCATAAGTTGGGCGAATTTGCACCCACAAGAAACTTTAAAGGGCATTCAAGTAAAAAAATTGTATAATAAAAGGCTGAAGGCATAGGGCAAAAGGAGAAAGAAATTACTTCTCAACCTGAAACCTGAAACCTGAAACCTGAAACCTATAAAAATGGAAGCAGTAGCTAAATTAAATAATTATCCCACGTCTCCACGCAAAATGCGTTTGCTGGCTGATTTGATTCGCGGCCTTGAGGTTGAAAAGGCATTGGGAATTTTACAATTCAATCCAAAGCATCCGGCCGTGCCTATGTATAAATTATTAAAAAGTGCTATCAATAATTGGGAACAAAAAAACGCTAATGAGAAAGTGGAAGATGCGGGACTTATCGTAAAAACTATTATGGTAGATGGAGGCAGAGTTATTAAGCGCATGCGTCCTGCCCCACAAGGGCGAGGTTACCGGGTGCGTAAACGCAGCAACCACGTTACCATTATTGTTGATAGCATTAATAATAAACAAATACCTGTAAAAAAGAAAATTACTAAAGTAGAAGAAGTAGCTCCGGTAACAGAAAATGTTGTAGAAGCAGCAGCAGTTACTAAGAAATCAGTTTCAAAAAAACAAACGGAACCTAAAACAAAAACTAAAAAAGAAAAACCCGCAACAGAAAAAAAACCTGCTGCGAAAAATATCAAAAAATAAAAAACAAATATGGGTCAAAAAACAAATCCGATTGGAGGCAGGTTAGGAATCATTCGCGGATGGGACAGCAACTGGTTTGCTAACCCAAAAGATTATGGTAAAAAATTAATTGAAGATGACAAGATAAGAACCTATCTCAATGCCCGCATCAATAAAGGGGGTATTTCTAAAATAGTTATTGAGCGCACGCTTAATAAGCTCATCATAACTATTCATACCTCAAAGCCGGGAATTATTATTGGTAAAGGCGGAGGCGAAGTTGACCGTATCAAAGAAGAATTAAAAAAACTTACCGGCAAAGATGATGTGCAAATAAATATTCTTGAAATACGTCGTCCTGAGCTGGATGCAAATATTGTAGCAGATACTATTGCAAGACAAATTGAAAATCGCATTAATTATAAAAGAGCCATTAAAATGTCTATCGCTTCTGCATTAAGAATGGGCGCCGAAGGAATAAAAGTGAGAGTTGGCGGAAGATTGGGCGGCGCCGAAATTGCACGCAGTGAAGAAATAAAACAAGGCCGCACTCCATTGCATACATTTCGTATGGATATTGATTATGCTAATGTATTTGCACAAACGGTTTATGGAAAAATTGGCGTAAAGGTTTGGATTTGCAAAGGAGAGGTTCTTGCTAAAAGAGACTTAAACCCAAACATAATTGCGGGTGGCCCCAAAACAGATACAGATATGCAACACGGCGACAGAAGAGGCGGATTTAACGACCGGCGGGGAGGGGATAGAGGTGAAAGACGGGGCGGAGGAGATAGAAGAGGCGGTGGTGAGAGAAGAAGCAGTGGAGGAAGAAGATAATTTTTTGAAAACTATTTTTTTAAATTAAAATATCTTCAATATAAAAATTTAATAATTCAACAAATAAAATATGTTACAGCCAAAAAGAACAAAGCACAGAAAGATGCAGAAAGGCCGGATGAAAGGAGATACCAAACGCGGCGCCACGCTTGCATTTGGAACGTTTGGCTTAAAAGCGCTTGACTCGGTTTGGTTAACCAACAGGCAAATAGAATCGGCAAGGCAGGCATTAACCCGCCACATGAAACGTGAAGGAAATGTATGGATAAGAATATTTCCCGATAAAGCTATTACAAAAAAACCTGCAGAAGTGAGAATGGGTAAAGGGAAAGGAAATCCTGAATATTTCGCTGCTGTTGTTCAGCCAGGAAGAATTCTTTTTGAAGCGGATGGGGTTTCCGAACAAACAGCCAAAGAAGCTTTTGAGCTGGCTGCGCAGAAATTACCCATTGCTACAAAATTTGTTATAAGAAGAGATTATGATGCTAATTAGGAGATTAACTAATTAAATATAAAAGAATGTCTAATAAAAACGATTTTAAAAACAGTTTGAAACAGATGAGCGAAGTGGATATTAAATCCAGGATTGAAGAAGATGAGCTGCGTATAAAAAAATTAAAATTTGCCCACGCAGTTTCTCCATTAGAAAATCCAATGAGCATTCGCAGTGTGAGAAGAGACATTGCGCGGTTAAAAACTGAATTAAGAAAAAAATTAATTAGCTAATATGCTGATTAGCCAATATGCTAATGAAAAACTTTTTAAAAATTAATGCACATTGGCAGATTAGCTAATTATCAAATTATCAAATTAAAAAATAATGTCGGAAAGAAATTTAAGAAAAACAAGAATCGGCGTGGTTTCCAGCAATAAGATGGATAAAACCATTACTGTAAAGGTAGAGCGTAAGGTGAAGCATCCCATCTATGGTAAGTTTGTAAAAAAGACTACCGGTTTTCATGCACATGATGAAAAGAATGAATGCAGCATTGGTGATGTTGTAAGAATTATGGAAACACGGCCTTTAAGTAAGTTGAAACGGTGGAGATTAGTAGAAGTGATTGAAAAAGTAAAATAAAAAAGCAAAAGCTAAAAAAATGATTCAGCAAGAAAGCAGGCTAAATGTAGCAGATAACAGCGGAGCAAAAGAAGTATTGTGCATTCGTGTTCTGGGCAATTCAGGACAGGATTATGCGCATGTAGGTGATACGATTGTAGTGTCCGTAAAAGATGCACTGCCTGCAGGAGGTATTAAAAAAGGAACCGTAAGTAAAGCAGTAATTGTTCGTACCAAAAACAAGCTTCGCCGAAAAGATGGTTCTTACATTCGGTTCGATGATAATGCTGTGGTTCTTTTAAACGCAGCAGATGAGCCGAGAGGCACAAGAATTTTTGGGCCTGTGGCCCGCGAGTTGAGAGATAAAGGATATATGAAGATAATTTCTCTTGCCCCGGAAGTATTATAATTGTATCTTTGCGCCCCTTGAAAAAAAAGATATTAAACAAAGAAAAATAAAGACAAACATTTGTCAAAAATGAAAACAAGATTTAAACCGAAGTTCAACATAAAGAAAGGTGATTCAGTAGTGATAATTACCGGCGATGATAAAGATTTAAAAAGACCGCGTAAAGTTTTAAAAGTAATTACTGAAAAAAACCGCGTGCTTGTAGAAGGAGTAAATTTTGTAACAAAGCATACAAAACCTTCTGCACAAAATACCAAAGGTGGTATTATGAAAATAGAAGCGCCGGTTGCTATTTCTAATGTAATGCTTTGGGATGCTAAATCTCATTCGCATTCAAAAATCAGCAGGTCAAGAACTGAAGATGGAAAATTAATAAGAACAGCAAAAAAATCAGGGGAGGTAATTAAATAATGAGCACTGATAAATATACGCCACGGCTGGCAGACAAGTATAAAAAAGAAGTAGTACCTGCCTTAATGAAAAAATTTGCATACAAATCAATCATGCAGGCGCCCAGGCTTACAAAAGTTTGTATCAATCGCGGCATCAATGGCGCCGTTGCCGATAAAAAATTGGTAGATATTTCTATTGAAGAACTTTCAACTATTACCGGACAGAAAGCAGTTGCTACCATGTCAAAAAAAGATATTTCAAACTTTAAGCTTCGTAAAAATATGCCCATTGGTGCTAAGGTTACATTGCGTGGTGTGAATATGTATGAATTTGTTGATCGTCTGGTTTCTGTGTCACTTCCGCGTGTTCGCGATTTTAAAGGAATCAGCGATAAATCTTTTGATGGACGCGGTAATTATACATTAGGTGTTACCGAGCAAATTATTTTTCCTGAAATTGATATTGATAGAGTAAATAAAATTACCGGGCTGGATATAACATTTGTAACAACGGCAAAAACAAATGAAGAAGCATTTGAATTGTTGAAAGAATTAGGAATGCCTTTTAAAAATGTAAAAAATAAATAATAATTAGCAAATGTGAAAACATGAAAATGTGCAAATGAATGCACTTCCATTTTCAAATTTTCATTCCGATAATTATCGGGACAAATTTTCAAATAAAAAAATAAATGGCAAAAGAGTCAGTAAAAGCAAGACAAAGAAAACGTGAAAAGATGGTAGCGCAATACGCTGAAAAAAGAAAAACGTTGAAAGCCGCTCATGATTATCGCGCTTTGGACCTGCTACCCAAAAATGCATCGCCAGTGCGTTTAAAAAACCGCTGTCAGCTTACAGGCCGTCCGCGCGGGTACTTAAGGCATTTTGGAATTTCAAGAAATGTTTTTCGCGATATGGCTTTGCAAGGAAAAATTCCAGGCGTAAAAAAAGCAAGTTGGTAAGCTCCTAACAAAAAGGGAATAAAAATAAAATTTAAAACAAAACTCTCCCTTTAGGGAGATGGAGGGTAAATAAAAATGGTTACTGATCCGATAGCAGATTATTTAACGAGAATACGGAATGCCCAAATGGCCAATCATAGAATTGTAGAAATTCCGGGAAGCAATTTAAAAAAACGCATCACCGAAATATTATACGATAAAGGTTATATTTTGAAATATAAATTTGATGATGACTCTAAACAAGGCATTATAAAAATAGCTTTGAAATACGATCCTCAAACTAAAGTTCCTGCTATACAGAGCCTGGAAAGAGTAAGCCGCCCGGGATTGCGTATTTATTCAAAGCCCGATGAGTTCAGGCGTGTAAAGAATGGATTGGGTATTGCTATTGTTTCTACATCTAAAGGAATAATGACTGATAAAGAAGCGAAATCGCAAAATGTAGGTGGCGAAGTACTTTGTAATATTTATTAATTTTTTTTGGAAAGATAATTAAGCCTTAGTCGTGGCTGAACACATCCAAAGTAATAACAAAAATAAAAAAACCGGCTATGTCAAGAATTGGGAAAAACCCTGTTGCAATTTTAAAAGGAGTTAATGTAACTGTTGATTCAGATAATGTAATTACAGTAAAAGGACCGAAAGGTGAATTAAAACAAACAATTGACCGAGATATAAAAGTTGAAGTGAAAGACAATAAAGTTGAATTTACCCGCCCTACCGATCAGATAAGACATAAGGCCATGCATGGCTTATATCGGGCGCTTGTAAATAACATGGTAAAGGGAGTTACAGATGGTTATGTAAAAAAACTTGAACTGGTAGGTGTTGGTTTCAAAGCGTCCAACCAGGGAAACCTTCTGGATTTATCTTTGGGGTATTCTCATAACATTATCTTCGAAATTCCCAAAGAGCTGAAAGTGGCTACAGCACAGGAAAAGGGAAAGAATCCAATCATCACATTAGAAAGTATAGACAAGCAATTGCTTGGCCAGGTAGCAGCAAAAATTCGCAGCCTTCGCAAGCCTGAGCCATACAAAGGAAAAGGTGTAAAATTTGAAGGAGAAATATTGCGTAGAAAAGCAGGAAAATCTGCAGGTAAATAAACCCTGCCAAAAGGTGGAAAGAAAAAAATTAATAAATTAAAAATTTCATAAACCCTTTAGGGGTTTGGAATAAAATAAAATAAAATGAATTCAAAAGTTAGTGCGAGACAAAAAATAAGATATCGCATCCGGAAAAAAATAAGCGGTAATGCACAGAAGCCCCGGCTTAGTGTTTTCCGTAGCAATCATGATATTTATGTTCAATTGATTGACGATGCAAATGGCGTTACGCTTGCGGCGGCATCATCACGCCAGGCAGATATTGCAGCTCAGAAAGGTAATAAAGTTGAAAAAAGTAAATTGGTTGGAAGCGCCATTGCAAAAAAATCAAATGAGCTTGGTATAAAAGATGTAGTTTTCGATCGCAGTGGTTATATCTATCATGGCCGTGTAAAAGCAGTGGCAGAAGGAGCAAGAGAAGGCGGCTTGCAATTTTAATTTAGTATATAAAAATTATAAATATTGAAATCGAATACACAAAGAGTAAAAGGTGCAGATCTTGAACTGAAAGAAAAAGTTGTTTCTATTAATCGAGTTGTAAAAACAACCAAAGGAGGGAGGGCATTCAGCTTTTCTGCATTAGTAGTAGTTGGTAATGAAAACGGAGTAGTTGGCCATGGACTTGGTAAAGCCAAAGAAGTTCAGGAAGCTATTCTCAAAGGAATTGATGATGCAAAAAAGAATCTTATAAAAGTTCCCATCATGCATGGAACCATTCCGCATGAGCAATGGTGTAAAGAAGGCGCTGCAAAAATTTTAATAAAACCTGCAGCACACGGTACGGGCGTAATTGCAGGAGGTAGCATGCGTGCTGTATTAGAAAGCGCCGGAGTTACCGATGTACTCGCTAAATCGCTTGGGTCTGCTAATCCACACAATGTAGTAAAAGCAACCGTGAAAGCATTGGCAACTTTGAGAGAACCTATCGGGGTTGCTAAAACAAGAAACATTTCTTTAAAGAAAGTGTTTAATGGATAAATAAAGTTTAGAAAGTTTAGAGATTTAGAAGGTTTAGAATTAATAATTATGAAAAAAATAAAAATCACTCAAGTAAAAAGCGGCATTGATCGCCCCGAAAGGCAGAAGCTTACACTAAAAGCACTTGGATTAAATAAGATGCACTTTACTAAAGAAGTAGAAGCAACGCCGCAAATATTAGGAATGATTAAAAAAGTAAATCATCTTATAAAAGTTGAAGAATCTTAATTAGCTAATTAGCTAATTAGCTAATCAGCTAATTGGCATATTAGCATTTTCATCGAATTAGCAAATTATTAAAAATGCAATTACACAATTTACAACCGGCAAAAGGCGCAACACACAAACAAAAAAGACTTGGACGTGGAGAAGCTTCTGGAAAAGGCGGCACATCTACCAAAGGTAACAAAGGCGGCCAAAGCCGCGCCGGATATAAAATTAAAATGGCGCACGAAGGCGGTCAAATGCCCATTCAGCGCAGACTTCCCAAGCGCGGTTTTAAAAATAATAACCGTATTGAATATAAAATTTTTAACCTTGGTCAAATTGATCAATTGATAGAAAAGCATGGCATAAAAGAATTTAATCCTGAAAATTTATATATCAATAATTTAATAAGCCAAACTGATAGAGTAAAAATTTTAGGAAATGGTGTTTTGAAATCCACCATAGCTTTTAAAGTAAATGCTATAAGTGAAAAAGCTAAAGGCGCTATTGAATCAGCAGGAGGAAGTGTAGAAATAGTAAAATAAAAAATAATTAATGGATATTTGCTTTCTTTGAATAAGATAGCAAATAAATAAATCTTGATAATTCTGTGAAGAAATTTATCGCAACATTAAAAAACATCTGGACAATTGAAGAGTTGAGAAATAAAATTCTCTACACTTTATTGCTCCTGTTTATTTATAGAGTTGGCTCTTACATTGTACTTCCCGGCCTTGATCCCAATCAATTAACTAATCTTGCCAATAGCTCCAAAGGTGGAATGCTTGGCCTGCTGGATGCCTTTGTGGGCGGGGCTTTTGCTAAGGCTTCTATTTTTGCATTAGGAATTATGCCTTATATCTCTGCTTCTATTTTTATGCAATTGCTCACTATTTTAGTTCCTCAATTTTCAAAAATTCAAAAAGAAGGAGAGAGTGGTCAGAAAAAAATAAATCAATGGACACGTTATCTCACTGTTATTGTAACTGCATTTCAGGCCGCTGCTTATATTGGATTTTTAGAAAGCTCTAACCAGGGCGCATTGCTTCCTGCATACGCTCCATATTTTTGGATATCAACTGTAATTCTTCTTACCACAGGAACATTGTTTGTAATGTGGCTCGGTGAAAAAATTACTGATAAAGGTTTGGGCAATGGAACTTCTATAATTATTATGATAGGAATTCTTGCAAGGTTGCCACAAAATTTTATGCAGGAATTTACAGCAAAGCAAACACGCGGTGGCGGCGGATTATTAATCTTTCTCATTGAAATAGCTGCATTCATTGCAGTAATACTTGGATTGATTGTGCTGGTACAGGGTGTGCGAAAAGTTCCTGTAAACTATGCAAAACAAATTGTAGGCAACAGGCAGTTTGGCGGAGCGAGGCAATTTTTACCATTGAAGGTAAACGCAGCGGGTGTAATGCCCATCATCTTTGCGCAGGCAATTATGTTTTTACCAACTATCTTTTTAGGTTTTCAAACTTCAGGTAAAAGTTGGGCATTGTATTTTACGCAACCCACTAATCTTGTTTACATGATTGTGTATTCTGTGATGACGATAGGCTTTACCTTTTTATATACAGCATTAATTTTTAATCCGCGACAAGTATCCGATGATTTAAAACGAAGCAATGGATTTATACCGGGAGTAAAACCCGGGCAGCCTACCACGGATTATATCGGAACCATCATGGACCGAATAACTTTACCCGGCGCTGTATTATTAGGAGTGGTGGGCATTTTACCAGGCATTGCACAGTTGCTTGGCGTTACTCAAGGATTTGCTTCATTTTATGGAGGCACATCTTTACTTATTATGGTAGCCGTTGTTTTAGATACCCTTCAGCAAATAGAAACTCAGTTGCTCATGCGCCAATACGATGGATTAATGAGCTCTGGCCGCATTCAGGGAAGGCAGTCTGTAGCGCCGGGCGTAACAGGCAATATGTAATTTTTAAATAATTTTTTTACTAACCCTGGCTTATATTGTCAGGGTTTTTTTTGAAAAAAATTTATGATCATTTATAAAACTAAAGAAGAAACAGAACTCATCAGGGAAAGTTGCCTGCTGGTAAATAATACCATTGCAGAAATAGCAAAGCATCTAAAGCCCGGCGTTTCTACACTTCAATTAAATGAT
This sequence comes from Chitinophagaceae bacterium, assembly GCA_025933775.1. Lineage (GTDB taxonomy): Bacteria > Bacteroidota > Bacteroidia > Chitinophagales > Chitinophagaceae > Ginsengibacter. The sequence continues at coordinate 9,276 of JAICZH010000050.1, read as the reverse complement.
CTTGCCGAAACATATATTCAAGATCATAACGCCACACCTTCATTTAAGAATTATCATGGCTTTCCTTTTGCCTGTTGCATGTCGGTAAATGATGCCGTTGTTCATGGCTATCCCACCAATAAAGAACTTACTGATGGCGATATTTTATCAGTTGATGTAGGAACCTATAAAAACGGGTACCATGGCGATAGCGCATATACTTTCGCATTAGGAACGATAAAAGATGAAATAAAAAAACTGATGCGCATTACCAAAGAATCTCTTTATAAAGGAATAGAAAAAGCTATTGCGGGTAACCGGGTGGGAGATATTGCATTTGCCATTCAGGAATATACCGAGCGCCAAAATGGTTATGGTGTGGTGCATGAATTAGTGGGTCATGGTTTAGGAAAAAAATTGCATGAAGATCCGCAGGTTCCTAATTACGGCAAAAGAGGCAGTGGCACTAAATTACAGGAAGGGCTTGTGATTGCCATTGAACCTATGATTAATCTCGGTAAAAGATATGTGTACAGTGATAAAGACGGATGGACAGTGCGTACAAAAGATGGCAAACCCTCCGCGCATTACGAACATACGGTTTGTGTACAGAAAGATAAAGCCGATATTCTTTCATCTTTCCATGCTATTGAAACAGCTGAAAAAGCAAATGAACATTTGTGTTCAGATTATTATTAAAACAAATTTTCAATAGATGTTTTAGTATCGGTAAATTATATTCTCCTTTTTATTTTAATGATAAATATATTTTCACTTATTTATCTTTATTCAAAAAAAAATAATTGTTTCCGTCTTATAAATTTATTTTGAATGAGCAAACGCTTTGGCTCTCACCTGCACGCTGTATTTTTTGGGAAGAAGAAAATGCATTAATACTTTCTGATCTTCATTTTGGAAAAACAGGACATTTCAGAAAAGAAGGAATTGGCGTACCGCAAAATATTTACAAAGAAGACCTGCAAAGATTGTTTGCACAAATTCAATTTTTTAAACCACAAACTTTATTTATTGTCGGCGATATGTTTCATAGCAAAGCCAATAAAGAAATTGATTTTTTTTTAAAATGGAGAAATGATATTGCTTTTTTAAAAATTATTTTAATAAAAGGAAATCATGATATTCTTTCTGATAAATTTTATGAAGAAGCAAACATACAAGTTGTTCAAAAAAAATTATCTGTAAAAAATTTCTGCTTCACGCATGATATTTCTTCATGCGAAAATGAAGGATTGTTCACCTTCTCGGGCCATATTCATCCGGGCATAAAAATTAATGGGAATGGCAAGCAATCGTTCATGCTTCCCTGTTTTTATTTTAGCAGCAAATACGCTGTGCTGCCGGCTTTCAGCATGTTTACCGGATTGTATAAAATAAAACCAAATAAAAAAGATAACGTTTTTGCATTAGTGGAAAACCGGATTATAAAAATGTGAGAAGTGAGTAGTCAGTAGTTAGTCGTCTGCTGTCGTCTTTTCATTTCTTTTTTAATCAAACTTAATTCCCTTCCTGTTTGCCCGCTTACGGAAGAATTTTCCTGCGCCCTTCTCATTAAATAAGGTATTACATCTTTTATTGGCCCGAATGGTAAATATTTACTTGCATTAAAACCTGCCTTAGCAAGATTAAAAGTAATGTTATCGCTCATGCCATATAATTGTGAAAATAAAACATGATTGCTATCTGCGTTTATGCGTGACCGTTGCATTAGCTGTGTTGCCAGTAAATTGCTTTCTTCATTGTGCGAAGCAACAATTATAAAAATATTTTGAATATGTTCTATGCAAAATTTTAAAGCTTCGTTATAATCTTCATCAGTATGTTCTTTATCGGGCTGAATGGGAGATCTATAATGCAGTAACGATGCACGTTTGCGCTCTTTTTCCATGTAAGCGCCTCTCACAGGTTTTACTCCAAGTAAATAATTATTTCTTTTGGATACTTCATAACTTTCTTTTAAAAATTGCAAACGATGGTGCCGGTACAATTGAACTGTATTATACACCACCGGTTTTCCTACATTATATTTTTGCATCATTTGCATGGTAAGTGCATCCACCGGATTTTGTATCCAGCTTTCTTCTGCATCAATCAATACACCAGTATCGCTTTTGATTGCCGTTGCACAAATTTTATCCAAACGATCAACAACATTTTGCCATTCGTTTTTTTCATTATCATTTAAATTATTTGTATTAATAATTCCATTTAATACATCATTATAATTTGCATCATCATTTAATTTTTCTAACAATGAAAATCTTGCAAGGCCGGTAAGCTTCACGCTTATGAAAGGAACGTGCGGCTGTGTAGCTGCATATTCAATTACATTAATAAATTCATCTCTTGCCTGATCAAAATTTTCTTCGCCTTCTTTTCCTTCCACACCATAATCAAGAATTACCTGCACATGAAATTTTGCAAGCCGTTCAATAACTTTTGTAGTTTCCTGCAACGTTTCTCCGCCAACAAATTGAGCGAAGATGGTATTTCTTATTAAACCATTTATGGGCAAATGTGCTTTAATAAGTAAGGGAGTAATTTTTGTTCCAACCTTTACCAACAAGGGTTTCGCCATTGATGCAAAAAGAAATTTTGCCTTTTTTAATTCGTTGTTTGTTTTATATTCAAAAGCGGTTTCTGTATTTTCAAAAGAAATATTTGCCATAATTTGAAAGCCGAAATTCTCAAATCAAAAACGAATCACCAAATAAAATCCTCCTCATTATTAATTTTATTCTTAATTATTTTTTGATGCTTCACATTGTATCTTTGCCAAAATTTTTTTTTAAATGATGTTGAAAAAACCATCTGATAGTTTGATAATAATGACAGAATTAGTATTGCCCAATGATACCAATATTTTTGGAAATCTTATGGGCGGCAGGCTTATGTATTGGATGGATATTGCCGCAGCGCTTGCAGGAACCAAGCATTGCAGCACGCCCGTAGTTACTGCATCAGTTGATAATATTTCTTTTGAAAATCCGATAAAACTTGGCAACGTGGTTCATATTGAAGCTAAAATTTCAAGAGCATTTAATACCAGTATGGAAGTGCATTTGAATGTGTGGGGCGAAGATATTATTCAGCAATATCGTTACAAAAGCAATGAAGCTTTTTATACTTTTGTTGCGCTTGATCCAAACAGCAAGCCTCGCTCTGTGCCTCAACTGGAGCCTGAAACAGAAGAAGAAAAATTATTGTATGAAAGCGCTTTGCGCAGAAGGCAATTAAGATTAATACTGGGTGGCAAAATGAAACCCGATGATGCAGGAGAATTGAAGGCGTTGTTTATGCAAAGTTAATTAGCCGATTTGCCAATGTGCTAATTAGCCAATTAATGCGTGATGTATGAAGTAACATTGGCGGATTAGCACATTGGCTTATTAGCGAATTAGTACATTAGCAAATTTTTTACTTTGCTCAATGGCATCCATTATTTTTTCAAGAATCGCTTCTGTAGTTTCTTCATAAGTAAATTGTAATGGTTCTTTAAAACGAACATTCAGCAGCGTTCCTTTCTTTTTAAATTTTAATCCTCTTTTATTAAAGGCCCGCCAAAAGCCGTTGATAACAACCGGCACCACAATAGGCTTATAATTTTTTATAATAAATGCAGTGCCTTTTCTTCCGGGTGCAAAAGGTTTTGTAGTGCCTTGCGGAAAAGTAATTACTCAATTGTTTTCAAGCGCTCTTGCAATTTTTCGTGTATCGCCAGGATCGAGGCCACGCCTCACTTCTGTGCCTTCGGCTCTCCATGTTCGTTTCACCGTTATAGCGCCGGCCCACAAAAATATTTTACTTATAAAACTACTTTTCATAGTTTCTGCAGCGGCAACATAATACACTCGTGTAAAAGGATTCAATAAATAAAATGGAATGCCGAGTTTATTTTCTTTTCTCCATTTTACTGCGCAAAAAATATGTAAGAAAGTAATTACATCAGCAAAATAAGTTTGATGATTGCTGACAAATAAAACATTTTTTCGCGGAAGATTTTTTATATTTTCTGTACCGCTTATTTTGAGGCTATTGATAATTGCTAAACCGGGATAAGTAAAAACGCCTACAAAAAAATAAACCACAGATTTTGCAAGATGTGTTTGCTTCAAACTATCAAGCCATCGTTTCATTAATTATTTTTTTGTAAAAAATAAATGCAATTTATAAAAAACAAAACGATTTATTGTATCGGATTTTTATGCCTGATACATCAATTATTTAACGGTGATTTATTCGGCTGTTGAAAAATGCTGCAAAATGATTTATTTTAAAACAATGCCTGTAAATACAGCGATTTTATTATCTTTGCAACCCCAAAATAAAAAGTAATTTGGGAAAATTAAATAACAAAATTATTAATCAACAAAATGCTGATGCGCAGGATGCCGGAAACAACCGGAATACAGCAACAAAAAAATCACCTGCAACATTAAAAATGGATGAACAAATAAACAACACAACCCAGGAAGTAAACACAAAAGAAGAAGCAAAACCTGTATTTAAAGAAACAGAAAATAATATTGGAGATGTTTCTTTTCCCGATGTAGAATCTACACAAGCTGCTGCAGAGCCGCAGCCAACACAAGCTGAAATACAGCAGGAGGCGCTCTCTACACCGCACGATGATTTCGATTGGAGTGTTGATAAAAGAAATGTAACTTCTTACAACAAAGAAGAAAGAGAAAAATATGATTCTGTTTATGATAAAACTTTTAAGCAGATCAATGATAATGAAATGATCAATGGCACTGTAGTAGGAATGACGAAAACAGATGTGGTAATTAATATTGGTTTTAAAAGTGATGGCCTTGTTTCGTTAAATGAATTTCGCGATATGCCCAATCTTAAAGTAGGCGACGAAGTAGAAGTAATGGTTGCCGAAAAAGAAGACCGCGAAGGCAATCTCCATCTCAGCCGCAAGCAAGCCCGCACTACACGTGCATGGGAAAAAATTGTTGACATGCACAAAACCGGAGAAATTGTTACCGGCTATGTTACCAGCAAAACCAAAGGCGGACTTATTGTAGATGTTTTCGGAATGGAAACATTTTTACCCGGCTCACAAATTGATGTAAAACCTGTTACAGATTATGACCAGTTTGTTGGCAAAACAATGGAGTTTAAAGTAGTAAAAATAAATGAAGCGATTAAGAATGCAGTAGTGTCGCACAAAGCGCTTATTGAAAGTGATATTGAACAACAACGCGCCGAAATTATTGGCAAGCTTGAAAAAGGACAGGTGCTTGAAGGAACTATTAAAAACATTACCGACTTTGGCGCATTCCTTGATCTTGGCGGATTAGACGGATTATTATACATTACTGATATTAGTTGGGGACGCATTAATCATCCCGGCGAAGTTTTGAAATTAGATCAAAAATTAAATGTGGTTGTTCTTGATTTTGATGATGATAAAAAACGCATCAGTCTTGGCTTAAAACAATTAACGCCGCATCCATGGGATACTTTACCAGAAAGCATTAAAGAAGGTGAGATTGTAAAAGGTAAAGTAGTAAACATTGAAGATTATGGCGCTTTTCTTGAAATATTTCCTGGTGTGGAAGGCCTTGTGCATGTAAGTGAAATTACATGGGCAAATACGCCGATTAATGCAAAAGAATTTTTTAAGCTTGGCGATGAATATGAAGCAAAAATTGTAACGCTAAGCAAAGAAGACAGGAAGATGAGCCTGTCAATAAAACAAATGACAGAAGACCCGTGGAATACAATAGAAACCAAGTATCCGGAAGGTAGCAAGCATAAAGGATTGGTAAAAAATATTACACCTTATGGAGTGTTTGTTGAGCTGTCACCGGGCATTGGCGGAATGATTCATATAAGCGACTTGAGTTGGCTGAAACGGTTTAATAATCCGAATGAATATACGAAAGTGGGCAACGAAATTGATGTGATTATTATGAGCATTGATAAAGAAAATCGTAAGCTGCAACTAGGCCACAAGCAAATTGAAGAAGACCCATGGAATTCGCTCGAAGAAACTTTTCCTGTTGGAAGTATTCACGAAGGAACTGTAATTCGCAGAGATGATAAAGGCGCCATTGTACAGCTTCCGTATGGATTGGAAGGTTTTGCTCCTGCCCGCCATTTGCGCAAAGAAGATGATAAAGTTATTGGTGTAGAAGAAATTGCTCCTTTCATGGTTATTGAATTTGATCGCAATGATAAAAAAATAATTCTTAGCCACAGCCGCATTTGGGAACAGGCAAAAGCTGATGAAAAAAATGCAGCCGTAAAAGAAAAAAGAGCAGAAGCAGAAACCACAAAAAAAGCTGTAAAAAATATTCAGAATAAAGTGGAAAAAACAACCTTAGGCGATTTGGATGTACTTGCCGATTTGAAAAAGAAAATGCATAATGACGATGAAGTTGCGGTAGAAAAACAAAAAGCATCAGCACAAAAAGAAGAAGTAAAAAAGAAAAAATCTGCCACCGTTGAAAAGAAAACTGAAGATGAATTAAAAGAAACAACCACTGATCAAAAAGAATCGGACCCTACTCAATAAAAATTTTTATTGTTGAAAAAAAGCCGCTCAAAAAGGAGCGGTTTTTTTATTTATATTAAATTTTTCCTGTTTGCAAAATTTTATGGCCGAGCTTATCTCTTTTGGTGGTAAGATATTTTTTATTATGCGCATTAGGAGGTATTTCAATAGGAACTGTTTCTACAATTTCAAGACCATAGCCCAGCAGTCCCGCTCTTTTCTTAGGATTATTACTGATAAGTTTTATTTTTGAAATGCCCAGTTCTCTTAATATCTGGGCGCCTACTCCATAATCTCTTTCATCCATTCCGAAACCCAATTTTAAATTAGCTTCTACAGTATCGAAACCCTCTTCCTGCAATTTGTAAGCTTTTAATTTATTAAGTAATCCAATGCCACGCCCTTCCTGGTTCATGTACAAAACAACACCTTTGCCCTCGGCTTCCACCATCTTCATTGCAGTGTGCAACTGATCGCCGCAATCGCATCTTAAAGAACCTAAAATATCTCCCGTCATGCAACTAGAATGCACTCTTACCAAAACGGCTTCATCTTTTTTCCATTCACCTTTTTTAAGCGCCATGTGCTCTTCGCCGGTGTTCAATTGTTTAAAAGCTATTAATTCAAATGTGCCGTATTTGGTAGGCATTTTTACTCTTACATCTTCTTGTATTAATGTTTCTTTTTTAAGCCGGTAAGCAATCAAATCTTTTATAGAAATAATTTTAAGATTATGTTTTTTGGCAATTAATTTCAATTGCGGAAGCCTCGCCATTGTTCCATCTTCATTCATAATTTCTACCAATACCCCCGCCTCCCCATGGCCTGCGAGTTTTGCCAGATCAATAGTTGCTTCAGTATGTCCTGTTCTTCTTAATACTCCGCCGTTTTTTGCACGCAAAGGAAAAATATGTCCGGGCCTTGCTAAATCTTCGGCTTTGGTTTCTACATCAATAATTGCCTGAACCGTTTTAGCGCGATCATGTGCAGATATTCCCGTAGTGCATCCATGACCAAGCAGGTCAACGCTTACAGTGAAAGGAGTGGCGTGCAATGCAGTGTTTTTATTTACCATAAGATCCAGTTCAAGTTCATGGCATCTTTTTTCCGTAATGGGCATACAAATTAATCCGCGCCCGTGCTTACTCATAAAATTTATTATTTCCGGCGTAACATTTTTTGCAGAAGTAATAAAGTCTCCTTCATTTTCGCGATCTTCATCGTCCACTACGATAACCAGCTTTCCATTTTTAATATCTTCAACCGCCGCTTCTATGGTATCTAACATATTATATAATTATTTTACAAAGATAGTTTAACGGATGATTCTTCTTATGGGAAGCTTACAAAATCAAAATTTTTTTTAAATCTTTTATTTGTTCTGTAGCTGAAAGGACGTAATAATAAATCTTATAAAGATTTTTTTAAAAATATTATGCAGCAATTATCTTTTATCCATTGACATTAACTTGTTAATAAATGTTAATAACGAATTAACAATTATTCATTTTCTTTGCCACGTAAAAACTAAAAATTATGAAACCAAAAAGACTTTTACCATTATTGATTGTTGTTTTAATCTTTCCTTTTATAACACAGGCACAGGTTACTACCAGTAGTATTGTCGGGTTTGTAAAAGCTGATAATGGAACTCCATTAGAAGGCGCCACTATCACTGCAGTGCACCAACCTTCGGGAACAAAATATCAAACCATTACAAAAAAAGACGGAAACTTTACCATTCCTAATACAAGAGTAGGCGGCCCATACAAAATAACTGTTGAATTTGTTGGATACAAACCGGCAACCATTGATAATGTAACATTGAGTCTTGGAGAACCTTATTCAACCGATGTAAAACTATCTACCAATACTACTACATTGCAAGAAGTAACCGTTGCTGCCAATCGGGCTGCACGCAACAAAACCGGCGCCAGCACAGTGTTTAATTCAAGACAAATAACCACCCTTCCATCCATTTCAAGAAGTATTACAGATTTTACAAGGCTTACTCCACAAGCAAGCAGTGGCAACAGTTTTGCCGGAAGAGATGGCAGGTATAATAATTTACAAATTGACGGAGCCAATCTTAATAATAATTTTGGATTAAGCACCGACCCACAACCCGGCGGTGGCGCCAGCCCAATTTCAATTGATGCTTATGATGAAATCTCTGTAAACATTGCGCCGTACGACGTAAGGCAATCTGGTTTTACCGGCGCTGGCTTAAATGTAATTACCAAAAGCGGCACCAATACTTTTCATGGAACAGTTTATGGTTTTTATCGTGATCAAAGTTTTAATGGCAAGCATGTTGGAGATTCAGTTCTTACCCAAAAACCACAAAAAAATAAAGTTTACGGAGTAAGCCTTGGCGGCCCAATCATTAAAAACAAATTATTTTTCTTTGTAAATGCTGAATGGGAAAATGCTTCCCAACCTAATGGAAACACTTTTGTGCCGGCTGGTTCAACAGCTTCAGGAACAGCATCGGCTGCGCCGAAAGATTCGTTGGATAAATTTGCTTCAGTATTGAAATCAAAATATAATTATAATGCCGGAGTGTATGATAACCGGCCAAACTTTGTAACTAAAAACAGGAAACTTCTGGGAAAGATTGACTGGAACCTGAGCGATAAACAAAAAGTAGTTTTAAAGTATAGTGATTTTAAAGGAAGCGATCAATCTCCTTTAAATGGAAGCAGTGTTCCTAATAGTGGCGCCGGTGGCTTTAGCATAAGAGGAATCGGTGGAGCGCCTCTGTCAAGATT
>JAICZH010000118.1 GCA_025933775.1 Chitinophagaceae bacterium | reverse complement strand
CCAATCAAAACAAATCCCATTATAAAAAGCATGTAAGGTTTTAATCTTACATAAAATTTTCTGTCTTCGGGATAGTGTATAGCTTTTTCCGCAGCAGTAAAATGAGGAATCATGTTTCGTGATTGTTATTTCATTACTACAATTACGTTGCCACTAAATTGGTAATTTTACTTTTAGCCGATGCAGGTATTCCCTTTTTCAACCATAAACATTTAAAGCCAGAAAAGCCACTATCTGGTCTCTGACTATGTAATCAAAAATTTCGTCTACCCCTCACCGTTAGAAGCAAAAAACAATTGGCAATGAGCAACAAAATTTTTATTTCTTCGCCTGTATCAAATTATTCTCACTTATTACTTCCAATCCTTTTTGCACGGTTTTATCTTCGGGATTGCTCACTTCGTATAAACCTTCGGTGCGCCATATCTGGCGGGCAGTAAGTGTTTTAATTTGTTGTTCCAGCAATTCTTTTCCTTTTTCATCTTCAAGGTTATAATTGATGGAATCTTTTGCTGCATAATTTTTAAAATCATTTAAAGTGGCAGCATCTACATTATAATTTTCTTCAAATTCTTTCGGCGTTTTAAATGAATTAAATTCTTTCTCATGGTTCAAATAATTTTTATAAATAAAATCATTTAATGTGCCGCTGATATACACTTTTGCCAGTTCTTTATCAAAAGAAGTTGTATCGTATGGTACAAACACATCGGGCGTAATTCCGCCGCCGCCATACACCATTTTACCAGACGCAGTTTTATACATTTTTTCATCCGTATGTTTTATTGAATCGGCAAAACTCATTTCACCAGTATGAAAACGATTCATCAAATCTTCGTTGTATGCTTCAATTCCGTTTTTATAAGATTTTTGTATGCTGCGCCCAAGCGGTGTATAATATCTTGCAACGGTAAGGCGCAAACCGGAGCCATCGCTTAATTCAAATTGCTCCTGAACCAAACCTTTTCCGAAAGTGCGGCGGCCTACAATCGTTGCCCTGTCCCAATCCTGCAATGCGCCAATTAATATTTCACTTGCCGATGCGGTGCCTTCATTGGCCAATACAACTAACTTTCCTTTTTCAAAAATACCTGGCTTGCTGCAGCGATATTCTTTTTTGGGCGAATGAGCGCCTTCTGTGTAAGTGATCAATTTTTCATCATCTAAAAATTCATCTGCAATATTGGTTGCCTGTGTAAGAATGCCGCCGCCATTATCTCTCAGGTCGAGTATCATACTTTTCATTCCTTTCTTTTTAAGCATTTGCGCAGCATCCATAAATTCATCGTAAGTGGTTTCAGAAAATTTATTGAGACGAATGTATCCAACAGTATCTGCAATCATGTAAGCAGCATCGAGGCTGTACAATGGAATCATTCCTCGTGTAACCTTCACCGTTAGTTGTTTTCCATTTCGCAGAATTAAAAGATTGGCAGTTGTACCTTCTGTACCACGCAATAAATTTCTTATGCGTTCTGTGGTAATATGAACGCCCGCCAGTGCTGAATCGCCTACTTTTAAAAATTTATCTCCGACTTTCAAGCCGGCTTTATCAGACGGACTATTGGGTAACACATTTAAAACATTTATGGTATCATTAAAAATATTAAACTCAATACCAATTCCATAAAATTGTCCTTCGAGGTCTTCATTTACCATTTCCAGTTCCTGCGGAGGCAATAAAACCGAGTGTGGATCAAGCTTTGCAAGCATTGCATTGATGGCAACATCACTCAATGAATCTGTATTTTCCGTATCCACATATTGCCTTTTTATTAAATCAAGTACTTCCTGCACGGGCTTGGGCCGGTTAGTAAAAAATATTCCTGTATTAGGCATATTGCCTCTTATACGATAACCAATAAACATTCCTGCAATCATGCAAATACTTAATATTAGCGGAAGCCACACCTGTAATTTTTTATTGCGCATAACTATTTGTAATTATCTAATTTTAATTTTTGGAAATGCAAATTTCATTAATAAACACGAGATAAACATGCCAGCCATCAAATTGATTGCCGATAGTGGTTCTACCAAAACTGAATGGTGCCTTTTAACCAAAACGGAAAACATCATTATTAACACACAAGGCATGAGCCCGTATTTCATTAATGAAGTTCAAATGGAAACAATTATAACCCGTGATGTGCTGCCTCATTTAAAAAAAATAAATATTGAAGAAATATTTTATTATGGAACGGGCTGCGCCAATGTTGCCAATGTAAAAATGATTAAAAAAGTTTTGCAAAAAATTTTTACAAAAGCAATTATAAAAATTGAAACCGATATAGATGGCGCAGCCAAAGCGCTTTGCGGAAATGATAAAGGCATTGCCTGCATTTTAGGAACCGGGTCCAGCTCGTGTTATTACAATGGAAAACGTATTGTAAAAAATAATCCGGGTATAGGTTATATTTTGGGAGATGAAGGAAGCGGCGCCTATCTTGGCAAAAAAGTAATTCAATATTATTTGTACAATACTTTTGATGAAGACTTGCGTGCAAGGTTCGATGCAAAATTTGTAACGAATACGAATGAAATTTTAAATGCAGTATATAAGCAACCACTTGCCAATCGCTATCTCGCATCTTTTGCCATTTTTTTAGCAGAGAACCGCGGACATTACATGATAGAAAATATTATTGAAGACGGATTGAATGATTTTTTTTATAAGCATATTTGTAAATTTAGTGAAAGCTGGAAATTGCCTATTCATTTTACAGGCGGAATTTCTTTTGGCTTTAAAGATGTACTGGCCGAAATGTGCCACAGCTATCAACTGCAGCTGGGCAATGTTTTAAAAAACCCTATGGAAGGATTAATAAAATATCATTCATAGAAACTGCGTCTATGCGTTACCGTTAGTTTCAACTATTCCATCACATTTTCCAAATGAACCAGTCTTCCATCGGTAGTCATTCCTTCAATCACTACACGAAAAGCGTGGCTAATATCGTTGTTATAAAAAGTAAGCGTTACTTTATTATTTTCGGGAGTAGTAATTACCTGCGGGTTCCAATATAAAGTAGAACGAACATCTTTTTTATCATCATTGTTTGTTATTGCATCATAATTGGGCGAATAAAATTCACGCATGGATGTATACCCTCTTACCGTGTTATTGTTTAATCCTTTGCCGGGTTCCTTTGGTCTGTCGTTACCTTTTCTTGTATAAATAGCAATAGCCCCATTTGCTCCGCCGCCCGCGCCGCCAAAGAAAGGCGGTCGCAAAACTTTTACATAAGCTATATCAGAAACATTCACCGAAGAAATCATATCCGCATCTGCGGGCACTTCATCAAGATAAATTTGCGGTGTGCCGCCACGCCATTGAATGGTAGGCGGAGTGGACATGGTAATTTGCAAGCCTGCTACTCTTCCCTGCAAATAATTAAAAATATTCATAGAACCTACAGCGCTCGGGTCGTTCAAAAGATCGAACTGGTAAGCATCTCCGCCACTGAATAAACCAGAAGTATATTTTTCATCCAATGCCTGGAGAGGCGATTTTGTTTTTCCTTTTATGGTTACTGTTTCCAATACTTTTGCTTTGTATAAATTGGCTAATTGCATTTCTTCATTAGCCAATTGCAAATGCCTTGAGTTTCCAATAGTATCTAAAATTTGGCTATTAAAAAAACCACTTGCTGCTATGTTATTGGTAAAAGGCGGAAGCCTGTTTTGCATAAATTGAACAGAAGCATCGCTGAGTCCTTTTGATTTGGCAAGCTGATAATAAATATTGGTGGTATCAAAAAGAATGATGGAGGGATCAGAAAATGTTCCATCAGGATTTATTACTTCGGTAACAATTTTATTTTGTTTTTTCTGCTGAAGTATTAAAACGATACTTCCTGCTTCGCGCAGTTGAGATGGCAATGCGCCATATACTTTGCCTGAAAGCGAAAGATAGGAGGTGTCTTTTGGATAAATTATTTTTGGAAATTTACCAGCCGTTACTTCTTCCCATTTAAAGCGGCGCCAGCCGTGGGTAAGCATTACAAGGTCAAGCTGCTTGCTCAACGTATCAGAATTATTAGAAAAATAATATGCAGGATTGTACACTTTTCCTTTTAAATCGCCGGTTAATAAAAGATGTGAAATAATGTTATCGCTGCTATCGGCATCAATATTTAAATCGGTAACTGCAACAGAAAAAGTTGCGGCAAGGCTATCGGGAACGGTAATAGAAATTTCATCTTTCGCACGTTTATTTAATCCCCAATGTTCTACATTCATTTCGGCATTAAAACGAAATTCGTTGTTATTAACAAAAGTAATTCTTTCTGCAAGCGGTATCCAATGGCTATCAAAAACAGTAATGGTTAAAATGCCCGTGGGCAAATCTTTTACAGGTATTACACCGCTAATGTTTCCTGAAGAAATATTTTTGGTAAGTTTAAAAACTTCATGTTCGTTCATGGTTCCTATCATGTGTATGTCGCCGAGAGATGCAGCAATTTCGGGTGTTGCGCTTATTAAAAAATTTCTTTTGTCGCCCGCAACAACCACCTGAAGTGATAAGCCGCTTTGCTTAATTTCAGGCAATGCAGAAGTGTGTTCTGTTCCTTTTTCATCTTTCCATTTTGCAGTAAAGCTTTCACCCGTTTTTGGAAAAATTAAAAAATATCCCATTCCATCGTGAATGGTGCGCAGGCTGTCAACAGTAGTGCCATGGCTATCTTGTACAACCCCTTTTATTTTTACAGGCCTTCCCCATTGATCATTTGCTTTAAAAGCAATTTTATTATTAACGCCGGCAACGGCATCGCCGCCTTCAGGAAAAAATTGCAATGAAGAAATAATAGTATTTTTTGCAGATGTGTTTGTTGGTTTAGAAAGAATGCGAATGTCTTTATTATATAAAAAGACAGAATCAAAATTGAGCATCCATTTTGTATAAGCCTTTATATGAATATAGTTTCCTTTGTAATCTGCAGGAATATCGAACTGGCCGGCTGCTGTGGAATATACTACCGGAAGAATGCTATGCGCAAGCAGCTTGCCTTTATCATCAGACACATCTACATAAAAAGTTTTAGTATCCTCTGCCGGAAAAATTCCATTTAAAATATAAGCTTTATACCAAATGGTTTCACCGGAAGCATAAGTGGATTTATCGTAATGAAGATATGTTTTTTCCTGGCTGTAATCGTTGGCATATTTCTCAATTGTAGAATCAATGTTTTGAGCATTTGTTTTGCAAAAACAAAAAATAAAAATGGAAGCGAGAGGTATAATTTGTTTCATTTTTTAAACCATCATTTTTTTTATGAAAAAAAATATTGGCTGTAAATTACTGTAAGAGATTATAGGAAACAAAGTTGCTAAAAGTTTAACAGTAATTTTTAGAAGCCGTTAAAATTGAGTTTCTGAATAACGTTTGATTTATTTCTTGCCACGAATTCCAACTGGACACGAATTATGTGCTAATTAGAATTCGTGGCTAAAGACATGCGAGGGGAGCTATATAGAATAAAAATAAAAGTTTGTGAAATCTAATTGGCAAAAAAAATAACCTTCACATATTCTTATTAAAGAAAGAATAAGTGAAGGCTATCATTTCATTTTACAAAATCAAAGGCCTGTGAGTATGGCCACCAATGCCATTAAACCATAAAAGCCGGCAATAATTCCAATGGCTACTAACGTGTCTGTGAGTTCAGTTGAGTAAATTTTTTTCATGACCTACAATTTAAAATTTGAATAAATTAATTTAAAAAAGCAGGATTTCTTAGGTATTGCGAAGTTTGGACAGTTTTAAAAGGGAGCGGTTTAATCTTTCATCTCAAAATTAGGCAGATAAAATCAAAAATACAAATTTTATAAAAATTACTTGCTAACGATTACATATTGAAGCGTGATTGAATTTTTTTTTTTTTTGACTTTGAATTTTCTTTTTGTAATTTACTTTCAAACTTATTACCATGAATCACGTTAAAGATATTCTTTCGCGCAAAGGCGCCAATGCGATTTCGGTTCATCCCGATACAACTGTTTTAAAAGCTTTGCAGGTAATGGCAGAAAATAATATTGGTTCGGTAGTAATAATGGATGAAAAAAAATATTTAGGAATCGTAACAGAAAGAGATTATTCGCGCAAAGTAATTCTCAAAGGGAAAAATTCTACCGATACTAAAGTTGCCGAAATTATGTCTTCGGATCTTCCGCACATTCAGCCGGACGATACCATTGAACATTGCATGGAACTTATGACCAGCAGCAATATTCGTTATCTTCCTGTTTTTAAAAATGAACAGCTTGAGGGCATAATTTCCATTACAGATGTGGTAAAGGAAACTATTTTAAAACAACAACAAACCATTAAACACCTCGATAGTTATATTAATTCATAAATGAGAATATTTATAAAAGTGAAAATTTTACCACATAAAAAATTAGAAAAACATAAAAACACATAACTAAAAATATTTGATTGAGTTTATAATTTTTAATCGTACTTAACATTATAAACCCAATGGCTTACTTTTAGGAACCCAATCAACAAACTGAATGTCTCAGCCAACTGCAGGTAATAAGCCCGATAAAAAAATTCTTTCCAAAGAAGATTTTATTAATCATGCCGATGTTTTAAAATGCTTAGAACAATTAAATACCGCATTTCCCAAAGACAGAAATCCATTAATCGTTTCCGATGTGGTGGACAATAATGAAAACCAATATGTAAATCTTGTGCAAAAGGGTGGAGGCGTGCTGGGCGTGGCTTTGGTTGGATATACTTATATTTTGGAACAGATGGGAATTCGTTTTTTAAGGCTTGCCGGCACCAGCGCCGGCGCCATCAATACCGCTTTAATGACGGTGATCGGAAAAAAAGAAGACGCCAAATCTCTTTCGATTTTACAATCCATTTGCGACCTGAATTTTTTTAATCTGGTTGATGGCCATCCGGCTTCGCGATGGATCATTAAAAAATTTATTACCCACCAGGATTTTACCGTGAAAGTAAAAAAATGGATTACAGGAATTATAATAATTGCATTTTTATTATTGGCAGGCGATATTACTTTCATAGGGCTTGAGTACAAGATTCATTCGCTTACCGTTTTTACAAAATTATTTTTTGTGCTAACGGGTTTTTATTTTTTATTAATTGCATTGGTAACTTTTTATAGCGGAAGACTTTTAAAACGATTAAAAAATTCGGGATACGGAATTAATCCCGGCAATTATTTTTATGATTGGATCAAGCAACAGCTTATTGCAAATGATGTGCATACCGTTTCCGATCTCAATGCAAAAGCGTCAACTCTTCCTGAACTTCATTTGCGAACTGATAATCCCGAAGGCACGGCCAGCCTTAAAGGAGACGTAACATTTATTGCTTCCGAGTTAGTAACTCAAAATAAAATTCAATTTCCCGACATGTGTTTTTTATTTCGCACAAAAGATAATATTGATTCGCT
>JAICZH010000022.1 GCA_025933775.1 Chitinophagaceae bacterium | reverse complement strand
TAATGCTCAACGCAGGCTCATTTGATTTTGGAGAATTGCCTGTATCTTTTTTACTGCACGATATAAAAGTAATTATTAAAAAAACGGATTGGGTTAATTTCATTTTATAAATTTTAAACATTAAAAGATACAAATTTTATTTTGTCGTTGTATTTAAAGGTTACCACCTTTGAAGGTTAGCTACCTTGCGACAATCATTTTAATAAATCTTCAGGAACAGGCTTTTCCAATAAATATTTATAAATGAATCTTGTTTTTAAATTATAAAATTGCAATCCTTTGTTTCCGCCCCAGCCGTGCCTTGCACCGGGATATATCATAAATTCAAAATCTTTTTTATCGTTTTCCAAAAGGTTGATGAACTGAAGGCTGTTTTGCATGTGAACATTATCATCAATTTCGCCATGTACAATTTGCAGCATTCCTTTATATTTACGTGCCCAGGTAAGCACTGAACTAGATTTATATCCTTTGGGATTATTTGCAGGAGTTCCCATAAATTTTTCGGTATAATGCGAATCGTATAAACTCCAATCGGTAACGCTGCCACCGGCCATTCCATATTTAAAAACATCCGCTCCATACGTGAGAGCATAACAAGTCATGTAACCTCCATAACTAAATCCCGTAATGCAAATTTTTGCAGGATCGGCATGGCGGTTATCAATTAAATATTTTACAATAGTGCTGTAATCTTTCATTTCCCAATAGCCAAGATTGTGATACATATAATTTACGCCTTCTTTGCCAAACTGGCCACTGGCGCGGTGATCCATAGTTATTTGAATCAGTCCTTCTTTTGCGAACCATTCGCGAACGGGATTAAAAGTCCAGTTATCCCACACGGTTCCTGCATTGGGGCCTCCATAAATGCTTATAAGAACCGGATATTTTTTTGAGCTATCCATATTCAATGGCCATGTTACTAATGCAGGAAGATTGAATAATCCATCATCACTTTTTACTCTTATCAATTCTGTTTTTGCGATATTATAATTATTAAAATCGGGGCCTTTGCTATCGCCGAGGTCTGCAATTTTGTTTCCTTTATTATCGAGCAATTCCATTCTGTTGGGCGTATCGGCATTTCCGTAAGTTGTAATAAAATATTCTCCCGATGGAGACATTTCTATCCGGTTGTTATAATCGCCGAATGTTAATCGCTTCAAATTTTTTCCATTGAGTTGTACACTGTAAAAATCAACCCGGGTACTATTTTCAAGGCCGCGTGCTATGAAATAAACTTTATTATTTTTTTCATCTATTTTTTTTATACCGGTTACGGTAAAGTTTCCTGTTGTAATGGGATTAATTAATTTGCCTTCGGCATTATAATAATACAAATGCCGCCAACCCGTTTTATCGCTAAGCATTATAAAATTTCCATTTTTCAAAAAAGTTATGCGGTCAAGGTCATCAAGGTCTATCCATGTTTTTTGTTGTTCTTCATAAAATAAATTTTTTGATCCGGTATTTATATTTACGTCAAAAATTTTCAAATCATTTTGATCACGATTAATCCATAATGCCAGCAAGGAACTGCTATTGGGCTTCCAATAAGGCATTCCGAAATATTGATCGTCATGTTCATTAAAATCGGCCCAGGTAATATGCGCATCATTTAAATGAATAATCCCAATTTTAATTTCAGGATTTTTATCACCTGCGGCAGGATAACGCTCTCTTTCAACAGATCCATGCTGGCCTGCAGAATTGGTAATGGTAAATACCGGCACGGGAGCGTCATTGGTTTTAAAAAAAGCAATATTCTTACTGTCGGGGCTCCACCAAAATGCACGATAGCGTGATGCCCGGCCCAAAATTTCTTCGGTATATACCCAGCTTGCATAACCATTCATGAGGCTATCGTTTCCATCGAAAGTAAGTTGCTTTTCTTTTTTTGAAGCAAGATCAAAAACATACAAATTATTATTTTTTGTGTAGGCGACATAGTTACTATCGGGCGAAAAGGTTGGATTTTTTTCCAAAGCGCTGTCGTTTGTTAATCGTATTTCATTTGCTTCGCCGTTCTTATAATAGAGATCATTATTTTTTACAACAATAAATTTTTCGGCGAAGTTTTTTTTGTTGATATTATTTTCCCGCACTGCCATTTCCTTTCGCGTTTTCAGATCAAATAAAAATTGATGCCCTGCAGAATCAGGATGCGGTTTACGCGAAAGCGTGATAGATTCATTACTCCACGATTCTATAGTTGGCAGCGGAACTAAAACGCGAGGCATTTTATTTTGCAATAATTGTTGTTCGGTAAAATCTTTTTTTTGCGCAGCAAGAAAAAAAGGAAATAAGAGCAAGCAGCATAAAGCCAATAATTTTGAAATTGATTTTTCAATCATAGGAAAAGGTTTATAAATGAGTGATGCAGATTGGGTAAAAAATGGTGAGTTCAGTTTTATTTTTTATAAAAAAATTTATATCAAAAATATATAGAAATTATCTGTAAGTTCATTTCATATCTTCAAACAAACCGCTTATCTTTGCGCCAAATTTAGAAAAAATATGCGGCTTAGATGGTTGAAATCTTTATTGGTAGCGGTTTTTAGCTTGTTTATGCTGTCTTTTTCTTATAATGCATTTGCGCAACAAAAAGAAGAAGCAGCAACGGCTAAAAAAAACGATTTCGACGCCAACGAAGTAATTTTTGGCCATGTAAAAGACGCCCATCAATTTCATTTTTTAAATTATGAAAGCAAAGACGGCAAAGAGCATGAAGTTTCAATTCCGTTGCCCGTAATTTTATATTCTCCTCAAAAAGGATTTTCTTTTTTCATGTCTTCGGCTTTCGCACATAATGCAACCGTTGACGGGTATAAAATTTCAGAAGGCCAGATAGTTTCAGAAAAACCGGGCGTTACGGTTTATGATTTTTCATTGACACGCAATGTGGTGCAAACCATTCTTGCGATGATATTTTTTGTATGGCTCATGTTGTACATCGCCAAAAAATATAAGAAAGGACATGGAGTGATCAGCGCTCCATCAGGCGCTCAAAATGCCATAGAAATTATTGTTGATTTTTTGATTGAATATGTTGCAAAGCCATACCTGGGGCACCGGTACGAAAAATATTTACCTTACCTGCTTACGCTTTTTTTCTTTATTCTTATTAATACTTTTTTTGGATTAATACCGGGAGCCGCTAATGTAACCGGAAATATTGCATTTACCATGATATTGGCGCTTATTGCTTTTGTGGTAATCATGATCAGCAGTAATAAACATTTTTGGGCTCACATCATTAACCCCGAAGTACCAATATTTGTGAAGCCTATTTTAGTAATTGTAGAAATACTGGGAATATTTACCAAGCCTTTTGCATTAATGATTCGTCTTTTTGCCAATATGCTGGCAGGGCATATCATCATCATTTGTTTAATATCATTAATATTTATTTTCGGCGCTTTAAATAAAGGGCTTGGTTGGGGCTTTATGCCTATCTCTTTAGGCTTTTCAATTTTTATTTATCTTATTGAAATATTAATTGCATTTATCCAGGCATTTATTTTTGTTAATTTAA
Source organism: Chitinophagaceae bacterium (assembly GCA_025933775.1). Lineage (GTDB taxonomy): Bacteria > Bacteroidota > Bacteroidia > Chitinophagales > Chitinophagaceae > Ginsengibacter. The sequence goes on along the minus strand of JAICZH010000022.1, from coordinate 35,081 downwards.
CGGCAGTATTTGTAGGCCAGGCAATGGAAGGATCGCATAAAGCATTCGACAATGATCATGTGGATGCTGCAATGTTATAATGATTAAAAATTTTTAATAGAGTTTTTTTAAAACAAGTATAAAACACAATTATGGATGTAATTACAATTTTAAGCGCTATACCCTGGGCAAATGCCGGAGGAGCGATTGGCGCTGGACTTGCCGCAATTGGTGCTGGTATTGGGATCGGCCAGGTTGGTAAAGGCGCAGTGGAAGCCATTGCACGCCAGCCGGAAGCCGTTAAGGAAATCCAGAGCAACATGATTCTTATGGCAGCGCTTGTAGAAGGCGTTGCATTGTTTGGAGTTATTGTTGGTATTATGGCAATGTTTGTAAAATAAATTTAAGCTGCACGCAAAGCACAGGGCGGAGGGTGCAGCTTTCATTCCTTACGTTTTAATTTTTTTTTATATGGATTTACTTACTCCTTCTTTCGGCCTCGTTATATGGACGCTGTTGGTTTTCGTAATAGTATTTTTTATTTTAAAAAAATATGCATGGAAACCTATTTTAAATTCACTCAGCGAAAGAGAAAAAAATATAAATGATTCCATTTCTTCTGCAGAAAAAATAAAACAGGAAATGGCATCTTTAAAAAATGAAAATGAAGCATTGCTTAATAAAGCACGTGAAGAAAGATCGCAAATGATGCGGGAAGCAAGAGAAACACGTGATAAAATAATAAATGAAGCAAAGGAACAGGCAAGGCAAGAAACCAATAAAATTATTGCTGATGCACAAGATGCCATTAATCAACAAAAGATGGCATCTATAACCGATTTGAAAAATCAGGTAGGAAAACTCGTGGTTGAAGTAAGTGAAAAAATACTTCGCAGAGAATTAACTAACAAAGACGAACAGGAAAAATATATCAACCAGCTTGCAGCAAATATTGAATTGAATTAACTGTAATAAAAAGTAAAAAGTAAAATGCCCAATCCGCGCTTAGCCGAACGATATGCCAAAAGCCTCATTGATCTTTCCACACAACTTCAGCAATTGGATGTTGTTCATGATGATATGCTGCTGCTGCAATCAATATGCAATAAGAGCCGGGAATTTGTGCTGATGCTGAATAGCCCGATTATTAAAGCTGATAAAAAACATAAAATCCTCTATGCGGTAACAGAAGGAAAAATTTCAAACATTACACAAACTTTTATAAAATTGCTTTGCAATAAAAACAGGGAATCTAATTTACCTGAGATCATCACTTCATTTTTACAGCAATTCAATAAAATAAAAGGAATACATATTGCAAAGCTGACCACAGCCACTTCCGTTTCTGATGCTATCAAAAATTCTTTTATTCAAAAAATACAAACTGCTTCTTCTATAAAAAATATAGTGCTTGAAACCAGCGTAAACGAAAAACTTATCGGCGGTTTTGTATTAGAGATGGATGGAAAGCTTGTTGACGCCAGTGTTTTAAGAGATCTAAACGATGTAAAAAAACAATTTGCTAACAACGATTATATTCATAAGCTGAGATAATTTTTTTATCTTTTTTAATTAAAAGAAATTTTTTTTAATATACTACTTCTAAAAAAATAAGAACATTCAATTAATACATTCGGCGCTTTAGCAAATCAAAACAATTATCTATAAAAAACATTTTTCAATTCCCTGCCAAAATAACTCTGACGTATTTTGCCAGTTATATTTTTCTGCCTGCAATTTTCCTTTTTCTATTATTTGGTTTCTTAAGTTTTCATCTTTAAAAAGCTGCATCATTTTTACAGCAATTTCTTTAAAATTATCCGGCTCGGCATACAATGCAGCATCGGCAAGCATTTCACACATTACCGTAATTGAAGAAGCAACTACCGCAACGCCACTCTTCATCGCCTCCAGCGGCGGAGTTGCGAAACATTCATGCTTTGATGGATATACCATTGCATAAGCCGCTGCGGTAAGTTCAGCAACTTTTTTTGAAGAAAGGTCTTTAAATAATTTTACATCATCCTTAAATCGGAAAAGCCGAAGCTGTTCATAAAATTTTTCATGATCATAACCCTGCTTGCCTGCAATGAATAATTGCATGTTGCTTTTTTGCCTTTTTTTAAATGCCGAGAATGCTTTTAATAAATTCAATAAATTTTTATGTGCAGCTATTTCTCCGGTGTAAATAAAATATTCATTGTCTGCTGCATATTTTGTTTTTATAATTTCTCTTTGTTCATCATTTATTTTTTTAAAATTTTCATTTATTCCTTTGTAAACAATTTGTATTTTATCGGCATTTACTTTATACCGGTTTATAATTTCTTGTTTGCAAAATTGAGAAACGGTAAAAACTGCTGTAGATTTTTTTATGCTTTGAGCGATAAATTTTTTATAAAATAGCCAATAACTTTTTTTGTATAAAAATGGCTGATGAATAAATGAAAGGCCGGGAACAATAATGCATTGAGGAATTTTGGCTGCAGCCGCAGTTCCTCCGCGGCTTATAAAAATATTCGCTTGATATTTTTTAAGAATTGCCGGCAAAGAAATGTGGTACCAAATATATAACTGTGCGGCATTTTCTTTTCGCGTTTTTCTTACAACCGGAATTACATTTTTAAAATGAATAAATGAATCATTTATTTTTTCTTCTGTTATTACAACAAAAGTATGTTGAGCATGCTGTGGTATTATTCTGCCAAAGATTTCAAAAATAAAATCATCATCAGCGGGTTCATTTTTATTTATATTTTTTGTATCAACTGCAATAATCATTTGGAAGATTCATAAATAAACTAACGGTGAAGCGTAAACGAAGAATTATGAATTATAAAATTTCATCTTAATATTTTGAGCTTTACCATTTCAATACGCGTTTGGCTCACACTTAAAATATCAAACTGGTAATCGTCAATTATGATGCGATCTTTCTGGCGTGGAATGGATTCGTGTTGGTTAATAATATATCCCGATAACGTTTCCGCTTCTTCATTTTTGCGAAAGGTCAGTTTATATTTTTCAATGAGATAATCCAGTTCCAGCCTGCCGCTTAAAATATATTCCGTTGCGGAAATTTGCTTGTCAACAAATTCTTCTTTAATGTCGTACTCATCATTAATGTCGCCAAATATTTCTTCGAGCAAATCTTCCATTGTTACAATTCCGGCAGTGCCGCCAAATTCATCAACCACCCATGCGATGCTTTTTCTTTCTTTGCTGAATTTATCTATCAAATCGGTAGCACTCATACTTTCAGGAACCGCAGGAATCGGTAGCAAAATGGATCGGAGGTTTTGGGGATTTCCAAACATATCGAGCTGATGAATATATCCCTGTATGTTATCAATATTTCCTTCATACACCACCAACTTACTGAGCTTGGATTCTATAAAACGGTTTTTTACTTCTTCAAGAGAAAAATTGATATTGATGGATTCAATTTCTTTTCGGGGTATCAGGCACTCTCTTACTTTCACATCAGCCAATGATAAAACATTTTCAAATATTTCGTTATTCATTTCCTGGTTGTCATCGGCTACATGCATTTTGCTTTGCTGAATAAAATGCTCCAAATCAATTTTTGTAAAGGGTTCATTTTTGCTATACAATTTTACATTGAAAATATATTTAAGCATCCACTCGGCAGCATTTACAAAAAATGAGGCAAGCCATGAAAATATGGAATAAAAAAACTGAACTATAAAAGTAATGATACTGCTTCCGGTAACGGCATTGTTGGTGGCGCGAAAGAATGCCTTAAAAATAAACTCAAAAAATAAAAGTAAAATAGAAGAAAGAATAGTTTCTACAGCCAGCATTAAAAACGGGTTCCCGATTCTCCAGTATTTCCAAACGCTGCTGAGCACATTGCTCCAAAGCAAGCCATAGATTACCAGCAAAATATTAAATGCAATGAGCGTAGTGCCGATAAAGCGGGCGGGCTTTTCCATAAATGCTGCCCAGGTAATACCGGCATAGCTTCCTTGTTTTTTTCTTAATTCAATGGATAATTTGCTTACCGAAACAAACGCAATTTCTACACCGGCAAAAAAACCAATGAGAACAAGAGAAACAGCAATGGCAATAAGTGCATTCCAATCCATATCACAAAAATATAAAATGAAAATGAAGGATTTTTATTTATTCCCTATTAAGAAAAGTGGCAACAATATTTTCAGCTTCAAGGCATGCTTTTTTAAAATTTTTATTTACGATTACATTTTCAAAATGATCTTTGAACGTCATTTCGAAAGAAGATTTATTTACTCTTGCCAGCAATGATTCTTTTGTTTCGGAACCTCTGCTTTGCAGCCGGTTTTTTAATTCTTCTAATGATGGGGGTTGTATAAAAACAGTAATAGTATTTACAGGATATTGTTGCTGTACATGGATGGCTCCCTGAACATCTATATCAAGAACCGGGATTTTTTTTTCGCTCCATATTCGCTCCATTTCCGATTTTAAAGTGCCGTAATATTTTCCTTCATACACCATTTCCCATTCAAGAAATTCTTTATTATGTATTTTTTCTTTAAATGTTTCTTCGGAAATAAAATAATAATCTGTTCCTTCTTTTTCATTATTGCGGGGCGCTCTTGTGGTTGCCGAAACTGAAAACGAAAGTTGTGGAAATGTATTCATTAAATATTTTACAATAGAAGTTTTACCGGCTCCTGAAGGAGCGGTTACAAGAATTAATTTATTGTATTGCCTGTTCATTAATTTAAAAGTACCATTTTATATTTTAAAATGAGGATACTAACGGTAACGCATACACGAAAATATTATTTCCTCACAATCTCTGCTCCTAATTTTTTTAGCCGTTCGTCAATGTTTTGATAACCACGATCTATTTGGTCAATATTTTGAATAATGCTTTTCCCTTCGGCGCTTAATGCGGCAATTAATAATGCTACGCCGGCTCTTATATCGGGGCTGCTCATTTGTATTCCTTTTAAATTATATTTTCTTTCAAGCCCGATTACTACTGCCCTATGTGGATCACACAACACAATGTGGGCGCCCATTTCAATAATTTTATCTACAAAAAATAACCGGCTTTCAAACATTTTCTGATGCACCAGCACACTACCCCGCGCTTGTGTGGCAACTACTAAAATAATGCTCAATAAATCCGGCGTAAATCCCGGCCATGGATGATCGGAAATTGTAAGAACTGATCCATCTAAAAAAGTTTGCACTTCATAAACTTCCTGTTCGGGAATACGAATATCATCTCCTTGAAAATTCATTTTAATTCCAAGTTGTTGAAATTTTTCCGGTATAATTCCTAAAGAATTTATTCCTGCATTTTTTATAAGAATATCGCTTTGCGTCATGGCCGCAAGCCCTATGAAAGAGCCTACTTCAATCATATCGGGTAAAATAGTGTGTGTAGTTCCATGCAATTCTTTTACGCCTTCAATTGTAAGCATATTACTTGAAATTCCAGAAATTTTTGCACCCATATTATTGAGCATTTTGCAAAGCTGTTGAATGTACGGTTCACATGCAGCATTGTAAATGATTGTGGTTCCCTTTGCCATCACTGCGGCCATAATAATATTGGCAGTGCCGGTTACGCTTGGCTCATCCAGCAAAAGAGTGGTTCCTTTCAGTTGTGAAGTGCGCAACAGAAAAAAAGAAACGTCATCATTATAATCCACATCGGCGCCCAGTTTTTGAAAACCAATAATGTGTGTATCCAATCTTCTGCGCCCGATTTTATCTCCGCCGGGTTTTGGAACATAAGCTCTTTTAAACCTTGCCAGCATTGGTCCCGCAATCATTACACTGCCACGTAAACGCCCCGTCATTTTTTTAAAAACATCTGAAGTGAGATGATTGATATTAATAGAAGATGCTTCAAAAGTATAGGCATACGAATTAATTTTTTCCACTTTTACGCCTAATCCTTTAAGCAATTCAATTTGCAAATTCACATCAACTATATCGGGAATATTGTGGATAGTAATTTTTTTAGCAGTTAGCAGCACAGCCGAAATTACCTGCAGGGCTTCATTCTTGGCGCCTTGTGGGCTTATTTCACCTTTCAATTTTTTTCCGCCGGTAACTTCAAATGATCCCATTATTATTTTTTTTTTTGCAAACAAAAATAAAAACCCGGCGATATAAAAAGCCGGGCTGCAAACTTATTTATTATTTAAGAAATTTAAAAACAAGCCTAGCAGGTTTAAAAACCTGTTGGGTTTATGCGATGCTAATATCTTTTTTTAGAATATTTATTTCGGTTATTATTTCTATTATCTCTCCCTGGCTGATTGTTTCTATTGCGGCCTCCAAAATTTTTGCGATACTTTCCTGCGCCACCAAATTCATCACGATTATTATCAACTCTATGTTTTATGAAAGGGCGATTATTAAATTCCAGTTCACCTTGAGTAATGGCGCTCAGTTCTGTTTGTATGTTATCATCATGCACCAGTTCTTTATGCCAGTTGCTGTATGTAAGTTTCATATAATAAGCAATTGCATTTGCAAAACCCTGGCGTTTTTCACCATCAGTTTCCTGCAGTGCTTTATCAATAACTATTTCAATATTCTTGCCGAGGTGATTGTATTTTGGATATCTTTTAGGATAGGAAAGCTGCTCTGGCTTTGCTTTTAAAGTTTCGCGTGTAGGAATGGGATAAGGGCTTTCAACATCTAATTTAAAATCGCTTATTAAAAAAAGATGATCCCATAATTTATGCCGGAAGTCTTCTACGTTTTTTAAATGAGGATTTAAAAAACCCATTAATTCTATAAGTGCATACGCATTTTTTTGCCGTTGTTCCTTGTCTTCAAGAGATAATACATACTCCACCATTTTTTGTATATGGCGGCCATATTCTCTTATTACAAGGTGATTTCGTGTGGTATTGTATTCCATATTCTCAACATTTTCCATTAGGCAAATGTATTAATTTAAAATGTAGACTGCAACAATAGATACAAAAAGTAACAATTTATGATTGAATTTTATCAATTGATTTAATAAATATCTTTTTGCAAAACAAAAATGCAATCAATGCGCCAAGGCTGTCGGCAGCCCAATCAAGCAATTCAAAATCCCTGCCTGCAATAAAATATTTTTGTATAAACTCGATGGTTAATCCCCAAATACTGGTGGCTATTGCAATTTTTATAAAATAATACAATCGTTGTTGTGCGCTAAAATTTGATTTATAAAAAGGAAGGCAAAATAAAAATGTAAGGCCGCCAAACATGCCAATGTGCACCCACTTATCGAAATAAATTTTATCGAGCCAATCTTCTTTTGGAAAATCGTTGCCGGGCAAAGTAGTAAGCACCAACACAACAAAAAACCAGGCAATGCCTGGCAAAAATTTTTTTATAGAAATTTTTTGCATTGGTTAAAAAAAATTTAAGCAACTACTTTTTGATACGCTTCGGCATCCATGAGTTTATTTACATCATCAGTATTATTCACTTTCATTTTTATCATCCATCCTTCACCATAAGGATCGGTATTTACTTTTTCGGGCTCTGATTCTAAAATTGGATTTATTCCGGTAATAGTTCCAGAAACGGGAAGAAACAGATCACTCACGGTTTTCACGGCTTCTACGGTTCCAAAGACCGCTTCTGCTTCAAGTGATTTTCCTTTGGTTTCTATTTCAACATACACAATATCGCCAAGCTCGTGCTGTGCATAATCGGTAATACCGATGGTGGCAGTATCACCATCAAGCAATACCCATTCATGGTCTTTCGTATAACGAAGATTTTGCGGAAAGTTCATGTTTATTTTTTTATAAATAATTTAATGCTTCGCAAATTAATATTTTCCTGCCAATGAATTATTTTAATAAAGTTATTTTCATCCGTATATCTTTCAATGGCCGGTTATTTTCATCGGTAGGCACATGAGCAATTTTATCAATTACATCAAGCCCGCTGATTACTTCGCCAAAAACAGTATAGTTCATATCAAGAAAAGGATCGCCCCCGATTGTGCGATAAATTTCACGATGATTTTCTGGAATTTTTATGTGCATTTTTTCTTCTATCCTGTCCATTTGTTCGTTGTTATACGTTTTCCCTTCTACAATATAAAATTGAGAGGCACTGCTTCTTTTTTGCGGATTATCGGCATCGGCTTCTCTTGCCGCAGCCAGAGCGCCTTTTTTATGAAATAAAGAAGTATCAAACTCAGCGGGGATGGTATACTTTAAAGAACCTTCCCCAAGCAACTCGCCCGGCTTTGCATGCTTGCTTTGCGGATCGCCGCCCTGAATCATAAAATCTTTTATAATCCGATGAAACAACAGGCTGTCATAAAAATGTTCTTTCACCAGCTTTATAAAATTATCACGATGCAATGGAGTTTTATTGTACAACATCACAATCATGGTTCCATAATCGGTTGTAATCATTACTTTCTTTTGCACTTTTTCATTTACACTTGTTTTTTTAGAAGATGAACAGGAAACAATAAAAAATAAAACTGTTAGATAGATTAAATTTTTCATAATAAGTTAATCGGCAAAAGGTGCACCAATATTTTCAAAATAAAGTAAAATATGGTCTTTAAGAAAATTTTCCTGTTCTATTGTATTATATTGAGGCAAAGGTTTCAGTTGCTCAAAGTGTGGCCAGCCTTCATTGTCGTGGCCTTCAATTTTATAATAACCGCTTTGAGAAAGCAAAGAACATACGGCCACATGCATCAAATCTTGCTTTTGTTCTTTGGTAAATTTCTTTTTTACATTTCTTACTTCCTGTATTCCTATTAAGAAAAGAATGGCTTCCACGTCAGGCTTTTTACCAAATTTTTTCATGAATTTTTCTTCCAGTTTCCACCAGCGTATTTGAAGATCATCATTTGTATTTTGCATATTACAAAATTAACTCAAAAAATATACCTTATCCCCTCCCACTTTATAAGACGAAAAACAAACAATGATGCATTGCATCTCATTATATTTGCCCAATTAATTTATTAAAAAATAAAAATGTAAATGCTACAAATAAATTTTATAAAAAATAATAAAGAAGAAGTTATTAAAAGATTAGCGGTAAAAAATTTTACGGATATAAATTTAATCGATGAAATTATTTCATTAGACAATGAAAGAAAAGAATTCCAGCCATTTTTGAATAATGCACAAGAAAACCTAAACAAATTATCAAGAGAATTAGGACAGTTAAAACAAAAAGGAAAAGAAGAAGAATTCCAAAAAAATAAATTACGAACGAATTTCTATAAAATTCAAATTGAAGGATTCAATTCTCAACTGAAGGATTTAGATGATAGAATAAATCATAAGCTTTTATTAATTCCCAACCTGCCGCATGATTCTGTTCCCAAAGGAAAAACGCCTGAAGAAAATGAAATTGTAAGAGAGGGTGGTAAAAAACCTTTACTTGATCAGCAAGCGTTCCCACATTGGGAACTTGCAAAAAAATATGACCTTATCAATTTTGAAATAGGAAATAAAGTTACCGGCAGCGGATTTCCATTTTATAAAAATAAAGGCGCAAAATTACAAAGAGCGCTTATTCAATATTTCCTGGATTATAATAATGGCGCGGGTTACACCGAGTATGAGCCACCGCTTATGGTAAATGAAGCAAGCGCTTATGGCACCGGCCAATTGCCCGATAAAGAAGGACAAATGTATTTTATAAATGAAGATAAATTTTATTTAATACCAACAGCCGAAGTGCCACTTACCAATATTTATCGCGATGAAATTGTAAAAGAAAATGAATTGCCTATAAAACTCACCGGCTATACTCCCTGCTTCAGACGAGAAGCGGGAAGTTATGGAAAAGATGTGCGCGGGTTAAATCGTTTGCATCAGTTTGATAAAGTCGAGATAGTGCAATTAGTGTATCCCGAAAAAAGTTATACAGTTTTAGAAGAAATGGTAAATCATGTTGAAAAACTTTTGCAAAATCTGGAGTTACCTTATCGAATTTTGCGCTTATGCGGCGGCGATATGAGCTTTGCTTCTGCGCTCACTTACGATTTTGAAGTATATAGCGCCGCTCAACCAAAATGGCTGGAAGTAAGTTCTGTAAGTAATTTTGAAACTTTTCAAAGCAACAGAATGAAAATTCGTTTTAAATCTGCAGATAATAAAATGCAGTTGGTTCATTCTTTAAACGGATCGTCATTGGCTTTGCCTAGAATAGTGGCTGCGCTATTAGAAAATAATCAAACTAAAGATGGAATAAATTTGCCAAAGGTGTTGCATAATTATTTTGGAGCGACTGAAATAAATTGATTTAATATTTTTCAGGGAAGCAAAAGATCAGTGATATAATTGTTTAATTAAGTGATTTACTTTTTTTCGGGTGCGCCAATAAACATCTTCCATAAACATGTGCGAAAATTCTCCATTGCGCCCGATGCTTAATAAATTATCTATATGAGTTGATTGCACAAAGTTTTGCCGTTCCTGTTCGTATTTATTAAGAAAAACAGGATAAGCAATCGGCGTTCTTAAAACGCTACTGCCCAAAAATCTTTTTTTTGCGTCGGGAATAATAGAATTTAATTTTTCAAGACATAATGCCGCTAATTCTTTTTCATCCATTTCCCAAAGAGCATCTCCTTTTTCGCAACCAATATCAGCAGTGATAATTGTTTTGCCTTCGGGCGCCAGCCAGGGCATAGATTGCGTGGATTCTGTAAGCCTGAAGAAAATAAAATCTTTTTCAGGAAACCAAAGCACCGTATCGGGCAACAGGTGCCTTCCCTCAAATTTTAAATTAATAAATATCATGGGGCGATACCGAAAGCCGGAAGTAGCCTCTAACAAAGAAGTTCCTTTTACCAACTTTGAAAGAATATTTACAGGAGCAGTACTAATTACAGCCGCTGCCTTCTTTAACTCACCTTTTACTTTTACTGCAACCACCTTTTCATTTTCTACAATAATTTCCTGAACGGGTGATTCAAGTTGTATGGAATCGGTAACGTCTTCTGCAAGTTTTTCGCATAAAGTGGAAAGGCCTCCATTGGGATACACATGCCAAACGGCAGGGTTTTCAGATCTTTCTTTATTATATCCGCAAGCAATGGCGCGGCCTGTAATAACACCGGCTGCTTTTAAAAAAAATGTTTTTGGCACACTTCCGCCAAAAAGCCCTTTACCAAGTGCGGGTGAAAGTTCATCACCAGGCATTCCCGACCACGATTCAATTAAAGGCAGCGCTATTTCGTTGGCGAGTGCGGGGCCATATCTTTTGCGAAACCAATCAGCTGCAGAAGAAGATTCTTTTCCATTGCTAAACGATTTTAGCCTGGTTTCCAACCAGCTTACTGCAATGTGTGGTATTTTAATAAGCCCGAAAGGATAGCGATATGCCTTTCCTTTAAGCCATACCGTTTCGCCATAATGCTTTACCAGCCTGCATTCTGAGCTAATACCAATTGCTTTTGCCAAACGATTGGTAATAAAATGTGCCCCAAAATCATAGCTGAAACCTTCTTTGTCTCTGAAACTGGTAGCCAGGCCTGCAATTTTAGTACCCGCTTCGTATAAAACAAAAGGGATATTGTTTTCCTTTAAAAATTTAGCAGCCGTTAGCCCTGCCATACCAGCTCCCACAATAACTATTGGCTCTTTAGTTGCCATTCTTTAAAGTATTTAATATTTTAAATTATTGAAAATAGAATTGATAATAAAATATAATTATTCAAAACGGAATTGCTGTATAAAAATTACTCGCAAAAGTAAATGTAATAGGAAATTGTTCTTGCAAAACTATTATTAATTATATTGGTTAGAGAACTTAGCAATTATTGAACCAAACAATTGCAATATCTTTTAGGAAATGCAAATACTAAAACCAAAAAGGCTTCAATCTCTTGAAACCTTTTGCTGTGGCTGCTCCCCCTGTTGGACTTGAACCAACGACCCTCTGATTAACAGTCAGATGCTCTAACCAACTGAGCTAAGGAGGAATATTTTTTTGGGTGGCAAAAATAGCCATTTTTAATATGTTACAAAAATAGATTTACATCTATTGTAACGAACGGAAGAAACCGGCTTCTTCGATTCCTAAAAAAATACCTGAATCTTTTATTTCGACCGGATAAATTTTTAAATAATATCCTTCGCCGGTTATATCTCTTCCAGTATTAAGATTGAAAGTATAACGATGCACAGGGCAAATAATATTTTCATTTTTATCGAGCGCCCCTTCACACATAGCACCGCCTGCATGCGGGCATTTGGCAGCGCATGCTGAAATGCCTTTCTCAGTTTTTATTATACAAATATTTTTATTTCCAACTGCCATTTGTAAAATGCTATTTTTTTTAAATCGAAGCTCCTCAATGGTTTCCGCTATTTTATGCCATGTGTACTTTTTTTCTCGCATCAATTCAAATATATCTTTCCTTATTGACTTAATAAAAAAATTCAGCTTTATAAGGATATCTTATCTGGTATATTTTTCTCACCTGGTTTAAAATCGTTTGCCTTAATTCATTAATATTTATTTTTTTTGTAGCCGAAATAAAAACACATTTTCCTTCAGTTTGTTTTTGCCATTTATTTTTTAATTCATTCAGCAAATCTTGTTTTACTTCAGCTTCCAGCCATTCGTCAAATGTTTGCTTTTCGTATTCATCTATTTTATTAAACACAATGATGACTGGCTTATTATCGCTTTTTAATTCGTGCAAAGTTTTATTTACCACTGTAAGCTGCTCTTCAAATTGCGGATGAGAAATATCAACAACATGAAGTAAAATATCCGCCTCTCTCACTTCATCTAAAGTGCTTTTAAAACTTTCAATAAGATGATGAGGCAATTTTCTGATGAAACCAACGGTGTCGCTCAGCAAAAAAGGAGTATGTCCAAAAACAACTTTTCTGGTGGTGGTATCAAGTGTTGCAAACAATTTATTTTCGGCGAATACATCACTCTTACTAAGCAAATTCATAATGGTTGATTTACCAACATTGGTATAGCCAACCAGAGCTATTCGTATAAACTCACCGCGGTCTTTGCGTTGGGTAAATGCCTGCTTATCTATTTCGTGCAATCTTTTACGCAAGAGGCTTATTTTTTCTTTTACAATGCGGCGGTCGGTTTCAATTTCTGTTTCGCCTGGCCCACGACTTCCAATGCCGGCGCCTTGCCTTTCCAGGTGTTTCCACATTCCCTTCAATCGCGGCAATAAATATTGGTATTGGGCAAGCTCCACTTGCGTTTTGGCTTGAGCTGTTTTTGCACGCGATGCAAAAATATCAAGTATCAAATCGCTGCGATCAATAGTGGTTACCTCTAATTCTTTTTCAATGTTGGTTATTTGCGATCCGGTAAGCTCATCATCAAAAATGATGAGTTCAACATTTCGCTTTGAAATATATTTCTTTATTTCTTCAAGCTTTCCTTTGCCAATAAAGGTGCGGCTATCGGGATAAGCGAGTTTTTGCGTAAATATTTTGAGTGTATCGGCTCCTGCTGTTTCAGCTAAAAATTTCAATTCATCGAGGTATTCATTTTCGATCGCTTCATTATTGCCAGGTTGAATAACGCCTACAAGAACAGCATTAATTTTTGAATCGCTTTTTATTTTTTTTTCTATCAAATGAAAAATTTAATTGTAAAAATAATAAACCATTTTTGTACCAATAATTAATATTGACATAAGATAAAATTATTAAACTAAAAGGGAAATATTATAGCCCGCTAAGTGTAATGCCAATTTGATACAAATGCATTACGGGGCCTGCGCCGTCTTTTAAAACACCATTGAGCTGATAGGCTCCAAAAAGAGAAATGATTCCATAGCCAACTCTTGCAGTTGCCAAAAATCGGGTTCCATTAATAAAGCGTTTGCTGTTTTCTTTTTCTGTAAAAGTATTAAGTGTATTATTATTTTTATCTTCTAATATTTTGCCTTTGGTATGTGCATTTACCAGAGTGCCCGCGCGTAATCCCAAAGCGATCTTGAAGCTTTTATTTGGATTTACAGGATTGGATGAATACCTGAACTCTAAAGGAATTTCAAGATAACCCGTAGCTAATTTATATTTTTTAAAATGATTGGTTGAATCAAGCGGAGTAAAAGGCAAACGTACAGAACCTGATGTGAGACCAACATTTTCTTTTTTAAAAACGATGTTACTTACACTTATGCCCAATCCAAAAGCGACGCTATATTTCGGCGCCGATTTGAATGGCTTATCCAACATGAAGTATGCATTAAAACCTCTTGAAAATCCATGCTGGTGGCTGCTGATACTGTCTGGCATTGATGACCAATGATCGGAAGAAAGTTGAATAACCAAATGATCGTTGGGCCGGTTTGATAAATTAATTTTAGTTTTTGCAGGTGGTTGCGCTACAGTTGAATCTTGAGAAAAAGCGGGTGAAAAAAGCAAACAACTAAATACTACAAAAACAATTTTCATCATATATTTCGGTTAAGTTGGCAAATGTATTTGTTACAGGGTTAAAGAAAGGTTAAAGCATACGATGTATAATAATTCTTTAGAAGAATCATTTTTAATTTTTGTTTATACCTTCATTCATTATTTATTTCATTAAAAATTTTATTTAATAAAAATGAAAAAATTTTTTTTCACGCTTGCTATTTTATTTTTTTCTTTTCAAAACATACATGCGCAAACTTATACACCTACCCCAGAAAATTTAAAAGCAAGAGAACGCTTTAGTGATGACAGGTTTGGGCTTTTCATTCATTGGGGCATTTTCAGTATTCCCGGCGACGCAGAATGGGTGATGAACAACAGAAATATTCCTGTAAAAAATTATAAACGATTGATGGATTTTTTTAATCCTCTTGATTTTAATGCAGCCAATTGGGTAAGCATGGCGAAGAATGCAGGCATGAAATATATTACTTTAATAACCCGCCACCACGATGGTTTCAGCATGTGGGACACAAAATATTCTGATTATAACATTATGCATACGCCTTATAAAAAAGATATTGTAAAGCAAATTGCAGATGAATGCCACAAACAAGGCATACAACTTTTTTTATATTATTCTTTACTCGATTGGAGCCGCAATGATTATCCGTTTGAAACCGGAAGAACTGGGCAGGGCACGGGAAGAAAAGGCAAAGGCGATTATGCGCATTATCTTCAATTTATGAAAAATCAATTAACGGAATTACTTACTAATTATGGAACCATTGCAGGAATTTGGTTTGATAGGTATTGGGACCAAACTGCGCCTGAAGGAGCAGAAGACAGAGCGCCAAGAATAGATTGGAAGCTGGATGAAATTTATGCATTAATTCATAAGCTGCAGCCGCAATGCCTTATTGGAAATAATCATCATCTCACACCTTTTCCCGGCGAAGATTTTCAAATGTTTGAAAAAGATCTTCCGGGTCAAAATAATTCAGGATTAAGTTTTCAAAAACCTTCGCAGCAGCTTCCATTAGAAACTTGCGAAACAATGAATAATTCATGGGGCTTTAATATTGCTGATACCAATTATAAATCGGTAAAACAATTGATCCATTACCTGGTAAATGCAGCAGGCCGCAATGCAAATTTTTTATTGAATGTTGGGCCAATGCCCAATGGAAAAATTCAACCTGAGTTTATTGATACTTTGCAAGAGATTGGAAAATGGGTGAAAAAAAATGGTGAAACAATTTATGCCACGAAAGGCAATATCATTGCGCCTCAGGCGTGGGGCGTAATTACAGCAAAAAATAAAACTTTGTATGCGCACATACTTGCAAGGCCTTCAGATAAACCTTATATTTTTATTCCGGAGTTAAAAGAAAAAATTAAAAATGCCACATTATTTTCTGATGGAAATAAAATTAAATTTAAACAAATACCAGAAGGGGTTTTTATTTATTTAGATGGAATAAAGACCGACGACATTGATACGATTGTTCAATTAAATATTGAATAAATATTTTCATTTAAAATAAATTAAACCAGAAGGCCGTCAGTAATAGAACCCCCGGCCAAACTTTTTTTGCACAAAAAAAACTGTAAAAATTTTTATTTCAAAATTGATTGAAGTACTTTTTCATTTACTTTAATTGGATATTTTTTCTTTAATTCTTCAATCCATTTATTTTCCAGAAAATTTTGGTAGTCGTTTATAACCAGGCCGCGTGCATCTGCAAAGCTGCGTTGTTCATTTGCAGGATAAATTTTCAGAATCATTGAAAATATTGCCGTTCCATCACCTTTATTTATTACTGGCGCTGTAACCACGCCGGCAGTAAAATTAACTGACCCGTTTACAGGTATCTGGCTTAGTTCATATCTTCCTGAATCAACCTGTATTTGCGAATTATCTTTTGTAATTTCTTTCCAGCTTTTGCCTTTATTAATTTCATCTATTGCATTTTTTGCTACCGTTTCATTGGCGCATGAAAATAAAAGAGCATCCGCGCTGGCATTCCATTTATATTTTAAAAAATGCTCATCATAATAATGTTGTAAACCCGCGCTATCCGCCGAAGCCTTCGACCATACTTTTCGTTCCATTACTTCAAAAAGTAAATTGCCATCTTTAAATTCCTGCAATTGATATTTGAAATCCGGGTTAAAATCTTGCAGTCTTTTTTTATAGTTTTCTAATGTTGCCAATGAAACATAATCTTTCATTCGTTCGGCATAAGTTTTTGGAGCCTGCGCTGCATAAGCGCTTTTTGCATTTCTTACATACTGCATCCAATCGCCTGCTGTTACTTTTTTATTGTTATTGAAAGAAAACAAAACAGTATTTTCATTTACATTGCCGGAAGAAATACTTCTATTTGAAATAGCAAATGTGTCTGTAATTTTCCAAAGATCTTTTTCATTTACAGCTTTATTTTTTTTGAATCCTGTTTTTGCAATTGCTTGGTTCAAAAAATTTTCTTTTGCAATTGCCATACGATCGTCGCCCAACACTTCTTGCTTGAGGTTATACATATATGCTTCGTCATTTTTATTTTCGGGTATGCGTAACCGTGAGAGTCGCTTTAAAATGTGATAACCAAATTCTGTTTGAAAAGGTTTTGAAATATCGCTGTCATGTTTTAAAGAAAAAGCTTCTTTTTCAAAGCCGCCATCATACTTGGCTATGCCGAACTCAGGCATTACCCCGCCATTCATAAAAGTGCTGCGGTCGTTGCTGTATTTTTTTGCCATTTCACCAAAGTCGGCGCCAGCCTGCAATGCATTATAAACTGAATCTGCAAGCTGCCTGGCATGGTCTCTCATAGCCATATTTCCTGCCGGCACGGCAAATAAAATTTGCGCAATTTTTATTTTTCCCTCCGCCGGTCTTTCTTCTTCATCCTTAAAAATATGCCATCCTTTTTTGGAGCGATATGGCTTGTTTACTTCGCCGGGCTTTAAGCCATACACAATATTTTCATATTCGTAAGGCAACGTAAAAACAGTAATCCAGCCCATATCATTTCCCTGCAATGCGCCAATCTTTTCTTTTATTTCAGAAACAATTTCATCATAATTAGTTCCACCTTTTTTTAATTCATCATAAGCCTCATGAATTGCTTTATATAATTTTAATGTATCTGCAGGTTGCATTTTATCATTTATTAAAACATAAAAATGCTGTACATGAATATCTTTCTGGCTGCGATTGAACGCTTCATTCACCAAAGCATCTACTTCTTTATCATCCTGTAAATAATTATTTTCAATTTGTGTTCTGAAATTTTGCAGGTCAGACTGTAACGATGGTAGCGTATCAAGATGCATGTCTTTTGCAGCCTGCACTTTTAATTTAAATTTTGTATAAAGACCTAAATAATCCTTTATTGATTGAGCATTATCATTTGTTACTGTTTTGTTTTTATTATAAGCACGAAGAAATTCATCTCTGCTCACAGGATGATTTCCATAAGTAAAAAGCGTTTGGCAAAAAGCGTTCGAAAGAAAAAAGAAAAATGCAGCTAACAAAAAAAGTTTTTTCATTACAGGGGTTTATTGGAATGGCTCTTAATTTTTTTTGGTTAAAGAATTTTTATTTTTAAAAAATTAATGATCAAATTATTTTTTGGCATTAGTATTAATTGGTTTATTATTAATTTTCATTTGAAGCACATCATTCATTTGTTGCCAGGTCAATTTTTTTGCAATGATGCGTTTATTTTTATCCAGCAGGTATAAAGTGGGCGTTTGCGTTACGTCATACAATTGTTTGTACGAGGGCTTTTTAGCATCTTCATCAGCCTTCTGCATTGCATCAGTTTGATAAACGTTTATCCAATTGTGTAAATTGTATTTATTCATAAATTCCTTCCACTTGGGCACTTCTTTATTTTCTGTAAGCACTCCGTAAATTTTCACGCCTTCATTTTTCCATGTGGCATTGTAAATGGAATCCATTTTGGGAACTTCTTCACGGCAATGGCTACACGTAGGATCCCAAAAACAAATAAGAACGTAAGGTGCATCAATGCTGTACAAAGAAACGGAAGTACCAGTAGAATCAACCATTTCAAGATTTGCAGCCTGTTCGCCGATAAGATTCGACATAAGCATGTAAGCCCGATTGGAAATCGCCGTCATTTGTTTTTCATTCAGCCACGATGAAACTCCTTTGGAATGATATTTTTCAAAAAGATGAACAAACACAGCATCCTGACCCATGTATTTTGGATTGATGTATTCATCCGTAAGCCAGTTCAACAAAAATTTATACATTTCAGGCGAAGACCTTGCGAGCAATAATAAATAATCTGATTCTTTAATAATAGAATCCGGCGCCGGAGAAATTACTTCTCTGAAATACCTTTCAACCTTTGGTAAAAAAAATGGCGTGCGAATAATGCGATCATCCATAAACGTAATTCCATCCCAATAATGTTTTTTGTAATAATCATAATTATTTATGGAATCGGCTCTGGTGGCTGGTTTTGCAATTAAAACTTTTGGTTCCTTCATGCTTGTAAGCAAAGCGGCAAGCATTGATTCGGGATGTTCTTTTATTATTTTATCGCGATAATCGTTTAATTCTTTGTTGAGCGCATTATAATTTTTTTCATGCAAGGCGCTGTCGTTTTTAGTTTTTGAATTTTTAAAATCATTCAATTCGTTTTGCAAACCTCTTGCCTTCGATGCTACAAATTTTTGATATTGCTGAAACAAAATATTTTCTTTGGAACCTGTTACTGATGTTTTATTAGTGAGGTCGAATGTATCGGCTTTTATTGTAATTACCTGTTCTTTATCTACTAAAAAATCGTACAATTTATTTTTGCCCGGAAACACGATGGAATAAATGCCCGGCTGCAGTTTTTCATTTTTTTGAAAAACGGCAACACCTTTATCATTAATGATTGCGGAATCTTCTATATTAATATTTTTACCGTAATAATAAGTGAGATAAGCCAACCCACTTTTATAATTCGGAGTGAGAAGGGTTACTTTAAAACCCTGCGCAAATGAAATAGAAGTAAGCCCCAAAAAACATATTACACTAAAAAAAAGTTTCATTTATTTTTTTAATAGGGAACAAAAATATTTAAATTGATTAAAAAGTAATAACGATGCAAAATACTTAACATTTTTGTTTAAACTTATCTCACGCTAAGGCGGCAAGAAAATTAAGTTTGCAAAGAAAAAATTAGCGCCCTTACCATCTTTTGCGACTTTGCATGAAATGAAAATATACAATAAAGTATTTTTACAAACTTGAAACGAAAAAAAATTATACTTGAAAATTTTACAATCACGGACTATGCTGCCGAAGGCAAAGCACTTGGGCGTTTTGAAGGCAAAGTTGTTTTTGTAGAAGGTGCGGTGCCGGGCGATGTTGCTGATGTACTTATCACAAAAAATAAAAAAGACTGGGCAGATGGAAAAGCGATTGTAATAAAAAAATTCAGCGAAGAAAGAGCTGACCCATTTTGTATTCATTTTACCATTTGTGGCGGATGCAAATGGCAAATGCTTCCATACGAAAAACAATTGGAATATAAACAACAGGAAGCCGCAGATGCTTTTAAACGAATCGGAAAGCTTACAATTTCCATGTTGCCAATCATCGGTTCTGAAAAAATAATTCATTACAGAAACAAACTTGAATTTACTTTCAGCAAAAAAAAATTTTTAACGCCGCACCAATTAAAAGAATTGCATGATGATGCATGGCCCGGTGGCGCACTCGGTTATCATGTTCCAAAACTTTACGATAAAATTATTGACATTACTGAATGCTGGCTGATGGATGATGTGAATAATAGTATCAGGAATACATTGCGTGATTTTTCTGTAAAAAATAATTATAGCTATTATGATATAAAAGAACATAAAGGCTGGCTGAGAAATATCATTATTCGCAATTCCACTGCTGGCGGCCTTTTGGTAAATATTGTATTTGGTTACGATGATAAAAAAGAAAGAGAAAAAATCTGTAATCATCTGCTTGAAAAAGTTCCTTCAATTACAACATTGCTTTATACAATAAATACAAAATGGAACGACACTATTTATGATGTGGCAACAAATATTGTAACCGGCAAAGGATATATTATTGAAAAGTTAGGAAATTTTAATTTTAAAATTTCCCCAAAATCTTTTTTTCAGACGAATACCATGCAGGCAGAAAAATTATATAATGTTGTAAATGATTTTGCTGCATTGAATGGGAATGAAATTGTATATGATTTGTATTGCGGCACGGGCAGCATCGGAATTTTTTTAAGCAAACATGCCAAAAAAATAATTGGCGTGGATGTAATTGAAGATGCCATAAAGGATGCCAATGAAAATGCAGCAATAAATAATATTAATCATGCATCATTTTTTTGCGGTGATGTTATTGAAATATGCAATGATGCATTTTTTTATTTGCATGGAAAGCCCGATGTGATAGTTGTAGATCCGCCAAGGGCGGGGCTTCACGAAAAACTGATAAATAAAATTATTGAAATTGCTCCTGAAAAAATTGTGTATGTTAGCTGCAATGTTGCCACGCAGGCAAGAGACTTACAATTACTCCATGAAAAATTTTCTGTTAAAAAATTACAGCCCGTTGATATGTTTCCGCATACCCATCACATTGAATGTATAGCGGAGCTAAGATTGAGGTGATCATGTAACTACGTAAAATAAATTTTCGTGTATGCATGACCGTTATACAAACATGATTGGTTTATTCACTTTTCATTCACGATGTTTCAAAAATCATTTTAAAAAACTTTCTTAATAAATTCTTACTTTCAAAAAATGAAAAATATTTTGCGCACTTTTTTTTTAATAATTATAATAAATGTTGCAGCATTACAATCCAACGCAGATGTACGATTGCCGGCAATTATAAGCAACCACATGGTGTTGCAGCAAAATAGTGAAGTAAAAATTTGGGGATGGAGCGAGCCGGGAGAAAAAATAAAAATAACTACCGGATGGGATACCACAACTTACAATGCGAAAGGATCGCATGACGCAAAATGGATACTAACGGTTAAAACGCCCGCTGCAGGCGGTCCTTACACACTTACCATAAATGGAAACAATAAAATTATTATTGAAGATATTTTAATTGGAGAAGTGTGGGTATGCAGCGGCCAAAGCAACATGGAAATGAGTTACAGTTGGGGAATAAAACAATATGATAATGTTATTGCGCATTCGCCCAATCAAAGCATGCGGTTTTTTCATATTCCAAAACTCACGGCAAGCTATCCGCAAGATGATGCAAAAGGGTTTTGGGTGGTATGCAATCCCGAAGATTTGAAAACATTCAGTCTGGCAGCCTATTTTTTCGGATTAAAATTGCAACAGGTTTTATCAACGCCGGTAGGCCTTATAGAAGCAAGCTGGGGCGGCACTCCCGCTGAAGTATGGACGCCAAAAGATTCTGTAGAAAATAATATTATTTTAAAAAATGCAGCAGATAGTTTAAAAGAAAGTGCATGGTGGCCTGTAAAACCATCGGTTACATTTAATGCAATGATTTATCCCCTTACTAATTTTTCAATCGCCGGGGTAATTTGGTATCAGGGCGAAGCCAATATTACAACAGCGCTTACTTATCACCAGCTTTTTGCAACGATGATACAATCGTGGCGACAGGCGTGGCATAAAAATTTTCCATTTTATTTTGTGCAAATAGCTCCTTATGCCGGGTACGGAAATAATATTTCGGGGCCGTTATTGCAGGAAGCGCAAACGCAAACTTTATCGTTGCCCAATACAGGTATGGTGGTGGTAAGTGACCTGGTAGATGATATTAATAACATTCATCCGAAAGATAAAAAAGATGTGGGTTACCGGCTTGCTAATCTTGCGCTGGCGGAGACTTATAAAAAAAATAATTTACCGCATCAATATCCCATATATAAAAATATGGAAATTGAAAAAGGAAAAATAAAAATAAATTTTTCAAATGCAGAAAAAGGATTAATGCGTAAAAGCGATACAGTAAAAGGTTTTTATATTGCGGGAGCAGATAAAATTTTTATGCCTGCCGATGCAAAAATCGAAGGCAGTTCTGTAATAGTGTGGAATAAAAATATAAGTAATCCCGTAGCGGTTCGTTTTAATTTTACCAATTCTTCCATGGCGGAATTATTTAACAAAGAAGGATTGCCTGCAAATCTTTTTCGCACGGATGATTGGAATGATATAAATACATTTGTAAATAAATAATTTGGCCGATATGATGCGTTTTTATTTATAACGTTTAATAAAAATCCTTTGAATAAATATTCTCCCGAAGAAAAATTCATTCTCCAAAAATTAAAAAATGAATTACCGGGCAATCTTTTTTATCATGGCTTACATCATACGCTTGATGTTTTAAATGCCGCAATGAAAATTGCTCATGAAGAAAATTTATCTCCAGATGAAATAAGGTTATTAAGAATTGCCGTTTTATATCACGATGCAGGCTTTACCATGTTATATAAAAACCATGAAGAAGAAGGATGTGAAATGGCAAAAAAATATTTGCCCGGATTCAGATACAGTAATAAAGAAATTGAAAAAGTATGCCAAATGATAATGGCCACTCAAATACCGCAAAGCCCGAAAACCCTTTCAGAAAAAATAATTTGCGATGCCGACCTCGATTATCTTGGCCGCGATGATTTTGAAAAAATAAGCAATACTTTATTTGAAGAAATGAAAATGTATGCAAACCTGCATGATGAAAAAAAATGGAATCTTATTCAAAAAAAATTTTTAGAGAAACATCAATATCATACCGCTTTCAGCCGAAAAAACCGTGAGCACGTAAAACAACAACATCTTAAAAAAATAAATGAATTGACATCGCCTTCACAATAACTTGTTTAAAAAAAACGAGTTAATCTTATTCTAGAAATTTTATCTTATAACTTGTTTTAAATAAAGCAGATTCTTCCGGCTCAAGTGTAATAAATCCCATCTCGTTATTAAATGCATCGGGCGCACCGCTTATATTTTCTATGGCAATACTTTTGCGATGTGGCGGAATATAAATTTGCAAATACGGATATGATTTTTCGGGATGAATTTGTATTTCTATTTTTTTGAATGGGTTGCGCAAAACGCACATGGGCTGGCAGGTTTCTAAATTTAATGTGAAGCAATTATCCAAATTTATATCGCCAATTTTTTTTAAAGAATTAAATTCAGCATACTTAATAAGATTTTGTGTAGGCAATAATTCACTATTGAACTCTACCATTTCTTTCGATTGAAATTCCAATTGTAATTCATCAACCTTATTGCCCAAATTAAAATATGGATGCCATCCATCCTGCATGGGAATTAATCCTTCATCTTTATTAATACATTCAGTGATTACTGAAAGTGAATTTTCTTTATCCAATTGCCACGTAACGATGCAATCATAATTAAACGGATACCCTTTATCTTCTGCTCTGTATTCATATTTCATAGTTACGGATGCGTGTAATTCATTGGCAGTTTCTGCAGTAACGGTAAATGATTTATTGTATAATTTTCCATGCAACGCATGCTTGCCAAGATAAAAATTTTCAAACCTATATTTTCTTTCTCCAAAACGATATGTACCATTTTTCAACCTGCAAACAAACGGTGAAAGCTTAGCGCCTAAAAATCCTTTTGTTACAAAATTATTTTTAAAATCATTTGCTGAAGTGTAACTTTCAATTACATTTATATTATTACCTCTATTTATTTCAAATGCATGAAGAACCGCGCCACATGCAGGAAGTATTACAGCAACCGTGTTGGAATCAACATCTTTTAAAATAAATTTTTCAAAACCATCTTCTTCTTTTTTTTTAATAGAAAACATGAGCGACAATTTTTACAAAAATATATTTAATTGGATTCCAAAATTTTTAAAACAATTTTTTCTTCAGGTGCAAGATCATTTTTATTATCATCGGATTCCATTGCATCCAAATCTTTCATATATTTTTCAAGCTTTTTACTTTCGTACAAAGAAAGAATCAGCGGATGCACATAATATTTTTTACAAACGGTTCGCGTATTGCCCAAATGCTCTGAAACAATATCCAATGCTTGTACAATTCCCCTTTTGGTTTCAGTAATAGTATCGCAACAGCCAATTGATTTTAATGCAAGAAACGCCTGCACTGTGCCTGCCCACGTTCTGAAATCTTTTGCCGTAAAATCTGCATGGCTTATTTCTCTGATATAATTATTTACCAATCCTGAATCAATAGAATGATGATTATCTTCTTCATCATAAAACTGAAATAATTCTTTGCCCGGCACATCTCTGCATTTTTTTATAATGACAGCCAGCTTTTTATTTTTCAGTAAAACTTTATGCGCAATTCCTTTTTTACCAATAAAAGCAAAGCTTACTCCATTGCCTTTAAACTTTACATGCTTATCTTTTAAAGTAGTTAATCCATAAGAGCCGTACGTTTTTTCATAAAAAGTATTGCCTACTCTTATGTTGGTTCGTTCCATTAAACTCACTATTGCAGCTAAAACTTTTTTAAGAGGCAATCCTTGTTCGCTAATATCTTTTTCAATTTGCAAACGCATTGCCGGAAGCGACTTTGCAAATTCGCAGAGGTTGTAAAATTTTGTATGATTGCGTAATAAATTCCAATGTGGATGATAGCGATATTGTTTGCGATTTTTTGTATCATAACCTGTGGCCTGCAAATGACCATTTTCATTTTTACAAATCCATACTTTTGTCCATGCCGGAGGTATTACCAAATGTTTTATTCTTAATAATTCTTCATCATCTTTTATTTTTTCGCCTTTATAATAATATTCAAATTTGTCTTTGTTTTTTTCCCTTTCAATACCAATTTCTTTATCATTTACATAAATAAGATTTGCGGCAATAGCCGTTTTTTCTTCATCTTTTACAATGCTTTTTAATTTTCGTTTTGAAATTTTAGGAAGTTCATCAGAATTATCACTCATCATTTTTTTTAAAGTTATCCATTCACAATTTCACCGCCGTTGGGATGTAATACCTGGCCGCTCATATAACCGGAATCTTCATTGCATGCTAAAAATAAATAGCAGGGTGCAATTTCCGAAGGCTCGGCAGAACGCTTCATTGGTGCGCCGCTTCCATGCTGCGCTACTTTTTTTGGATCGAAGGATGCAACAATTAATGGCGTCCATACGGGTCCGGGAGCCACAGCATTTACTCTTATTTCTTTTTCTTTAAGATTAGCGCTAAGGCTGCGCGTAAATGAAACGATGGCGCCTTTTGTGGAAGAATAATCCATTAATTGAGGGCTGCCGCGATAAGCAGTTACAGAAGTTGTATTTACAATTGCGCTCCCTTTTTTCATGTACGGTAATGCAGCTTTCGTAATCCAGAACATCGAAATAATATTGGTATAAAATGTAGTAACTAAATTTTTAGTTGAAATATTTTCCAGCGTTTTACTTTCAAATTGTGTGGCTGCATTATTTATGAGCACATCAATTCTTCCAAATTTTTGTATTGTTTTCTTTATTGCATCTATGCAAAATTTTTCATTGGTGATATCGCCTGCAATCAACAAACAATTTCTTCCATATTCTTTTTCTATTTTTTTTTGTGTGTCTTTAGCATCTTCATGCTCATTCAGGTAAACAATGCACACATCAGCTCCTTCTTGCGCAAACAGAAGAGCGCACGCTTTGCCAATACCGCTATCAGCGCCGGTAATAAACAAAATTTTATCCTTCATTTTTTTTGATTGCGGCGCCGGGTCAGTCTTTGGAGGCGGATCCATTTTTTTTTGAAGACCGGGATGTTTTTGCTGTTGCGGTTTTTGAATTTCTTTTTTAGGGCTTGCTTGCATAAATAAATTTTTTTCTTTGAGGAAATTATTCTACAAACTTATTTGCAAAAAAAATCAGGTGGATGTTTTAATATTTACTAAAAATTTTTATTCGTCTGTTTCACCTTGTTGAAGAAATTCATTTTCGCCATTTTTATTTTTTATTATCTTTTCATCATCATTAACTTTTTTATTTTTTTTATTTTTTTTGTGATGGCTCTTTGCCGCAATATGCGTCTGGGTATCGGTTCCGGCAGAAACGCCACTGTTAAGATTTGTATCATTTGTTTCCGTTCCCAATTCATTACTTCCCATTGAAGGTTGGGTTATTTGTTCTTTATCTGCCATAAAAAATATTTTAAAGTGAATAATATTTTATAGAGAAAATTATATGCCAATAAAACTTTTATAACCCGCCATTAACAATGAATCCTGCTATTTTTGAATTATGAATTATTTGGCTCATGCATATCTTTCCTTTAATAAAAAGGATATTCTTGCAGGAAATATGATCAGTGATTTTGTAAAAGGAAAATCAAAATTTAATTATTCAGAAGGCATACAAAAAGGAATGCATTTGCATCGCTTAATTGATGCATTTACTGATGCTCATCCGGCAACTGCAAATGCAAAAAAATTTTTTAGATCAACATATCGCCTTTACTCCGGCGCTTTTGTTGATATTGTTTACGATCATTTTCTTGCGCTCGATACCAAACAATTTGATGAATATAATGGCCTAAAAAAATTTTCAAAACAAGTGTATCATTTGCTCGAAAATAATTTTACTGTATTACCGGTTCCGTTTCAGAATTTATTTTTTTATATGAAACATCAGGACTGGCTCTATAATTATCAATTTAAGGAAGGCATTAAAAAAAGTTTTCAGGGATTGGTTCGGCGAGCAGCTTACTTACAAGAATCAGATATTGCATTTATCATTTTTAATAAAAATTATTTTGAATTAAAAAATTGTTATGATGAATTTTTTCCGCAGGTAAAGCAATTTACTTTTCAAAATTTAAACAACATGAGGGCTGATTAATTCATTTTATATTTGCTGTTCAAAAAAATATACATTGAAATTAGCCACTAAATTAATTCACGCCGGTGTAGAACCCGACCCATCAACGGGAGCAATTATGACTCCCATTTATCAAACGTCAACTTTTGTACAGGAAAGCGCGGGCAAGCATAAAGGTTATGAATATGCACGCACGCAAAACCCCACCAGAACTGCATTACAAAATGCACTGGCTGCAATTGAAAATGGAAAATACGGGCTTTGTTTTGCAAGCGGCTCCGCAGCCACAGATGCAGTAATAAAATTATTAACCCCCGGCGACGAAGTAATTGCAGCCAATGATATGTACGGTGGCACTTACCGGATGTTTACAAAAATTTTTGAAAAATATGGTTTGAAATTTCATTTTATAAATATGCAGGATGCCAATGAAGTTTCAAAATATATTAATAAAAATACAAAGCTCATTTGGACGGAAACGCCCACCAACCCGATGATGAACATTACTGATATTGCAGTAGTAGCCACTATTGCAAAGCAGCATCATATTTTACTTTGTGTTGATAATACTTTTGCTTCGCCTTATTTGCAAAATCCTTTGGACCTGGGCGCAGACATTGTTGTTCATTCTGCAACAAAGTATATTGGCGGCCACAGCGATGTAGTTCATGGCTGTATAATTGTGAATGATGAAAAACTGAATGAACATCTTGCTTTCATACAAAACAGTTGCGGCGCAGTTCCCGGCCCGCAGGATTGTTTTTTAATTTTAAGAGGATTAAAAACTTTGCATGTACGTATGCAACGCCATTGCGAAAACGGAGAAAAAATTGCAAATTGGTTAAGGCAAAATCCAAAAGTTGATAAAGTTTTTTGGGGTGGTTTTGAAGATCATCCTAATCATGAAATTGCTAAAAAACAAATGCGTGGCTTTGGTGGCATGATGAGCTTTACATTGAAAGACGATAGCATAGATGTTGCAAAAAAAGTGCTGTCATCAACAAAACTTTTTTCATTGGCAGAAAGTCTGGGCGGAGTGGAAAGCCTTATCGGGCATCCTGCAAGCATGACTCACGCAAGCATTCCGCGTGAAGAAAGAATTAAAAACGGTTTGGTTGATTCATTGATACGATTAAGCGTAGGCATTGAAGATGCAGATGATTTAATTAATGATCTGAAACAGGCAATTGGGAAATAAAATAGCTTTAAAAATTTATTTATCTTTTGTAAATTGTAAAAAATAAAAAATGATGTCGTACTATAGAGAAGAACTTTTTTTATGTACTTCTGAAAATAAAATTTTTATAATTGGCCTTTCTCTTGCTAAAAGGAGTAATGCTTTTGTGAGAAAGCGATTGAAAATATTGAGATGAAATTTATTAAACGGAAACCAAGCCATTTCACAGAAGTTTCTCTAAATGACAAAAAAAATATAAACAGTAATTTCAAAAAATTTCTCGATCAAAAAGTAATTCAATTTAATAATTCTTCTTTTATTAAAGATGATCCGGTTTGCATTCCGCATTTATTTTCTAAAAAACAGGATATTGAAATTGCCGGTTTTTTTGCAGCCATTTTTGCATGGGGAGTACGTAAAACCATCATCAACAAATGCTGGCTGCTGCTGCAACTGATGGATAATGCACCTTATGATTTTTGTCTGCATCACAGCGATGAAGATTTAAAAAGAGTTGAAAAATTTTGCCATCGCACATTCAATGATACGGACCTTTTATATTTTATTTCGTTCTTTAAATTTCATTATTCAAAACATAAATCTTTAGAGACTGCGTTTTTCAACAATCAAGCAATTCAACAATCAAACAATGTAATTGAAGCTTCTTTAAATTCTTTCTATCAATATTTTTTTTCATTGGATGATGTACCAGAGCGAACAAAAAAACATATTGCTTCTCCACAAAAAAATTCAACCTGCAAAAGATTAAATATGTATTTGAGATGGATGGTGCGCAATGATAATGCAGGTGTTGATTTTGGAATTTGGAAAAAAATTTCACCGGCGCAATTGATTTGCCCTGTAGATGTGCATGTAGCAAGGGTTGCAAGGCATTTCAATTTATTAAAACGAAAACAAGTTGATTGGATCGCTGCAATTGAATTAACGGAAGCGTTAAAAAAATTTGATAAAAAAGATCCGGTAAAATATGATTTTGCTTTATTTGGATTAGGGGTGTTGGAAAAATTTTGAATAGTTTTTATTCCATTTTTTGAAAAAATTATTAAACAAATAGAATATTTTTTTATAGTTGTCAAGCAAAGATTATAAAATAAAAAATCTTATCCTTTATATTTAAAAATGCAAACAGAAAATGAAAAAATAGTTACTGATAAAATTATTGCAGCAGTAAATTCCATTCGCGAACCATCAGATAAATTTAAGGCGCAATTAATTTTTTTTATCAATGAATTAATCAATACCAATTTTAATGCATTAATTCAATTGCTTTACCGGCTTGATATAAATGAAAAAAAATTAAAAGAAGTTTTAAAAAATAATGAGCAACACGATGCAGGAATTCTTATTTCAGAATTAATAATACAAAGGCAATTACAAAAAATAAAAAGCAGAAAACAGTTTAATAAAACACATCCCGAAAACAATAATGAAGATAAATGGTAAACGAAAATTATTTTTTAACAAACATAATTTTTTGCACGGCTTCTTTATCTTCTTTTTCTTTTTTTAAATCGAAAGCTGTTCCAAAAACTTTATCCCAAAAATGGGAACTTACGCCAAAACCTTTTTCTTCGCTTTTATAATGATGCAGATGATGATTGCGCCATATTGGTTTCATCCATTTAAAAAAAGGCCGCCATGCATGAATAGCGTAATGCATACTTGCATAAATAAGATAGCCTAAAATAAATCCCGGGAAAAAGATAAATGCATTATTGTTCATTAATCCGTACATCAATAAAAAAATTACCGATGATACAATAATACTGGGCACAGCCGGCATAAACAATCGCTGGCGATCTCTGGGAAACTCATGATGATTGCCGTGCATTATGTATGCAATCCTGCGGGCACGCGGGCTTTCGGCCACTACATGAAAAACAAAACGATGAATGATATATTCAAAAAATGTCCAGAAAAAAATACCGCAGAAAAAAATAAGTAACACAGATGCACCGGAAAAATTAAGTTTGTTATACGCATAATATGGAAGAAAAATTATAAAAGGAAAATACATACTCCATATTACTAACGGATGTGTTTTTGTAAGATATTCAAGGTATTTATTTTTGAATAGCTGAGCCTGTCCTTTGTTATAGATTTTCTCAAATTCCATTTCATTTTCTTTTATGCAAAATTAAAAAAAGTATAGTTTGGATTTAATTTTTAGTTTTTTTCATATTTCATATTTAAGGATTGAAATAATCTGCATCATTTTAAATTTATCTTTTTTTTAAATATAACTTTCAGGTATTTTATTTTTACAATAAATCTTTTTTCATGTACACAAAAGATCAAACAAAAGCTTTACAGTCATTAACCAATAAGCTTTTAAAAAATGAGGCAACGATTGATGAATTAAGACATGCATTACGGTTTCATGAATACCGCTATTATATTTTAAATGATCCGCTTATTACCGATGATGTATATGATTTAATTTATAAAAAACTGGAAAAACTGGAAAAAGAAAATCCTGCTTTAATAACTCCCGATTCGCCCACGCAGCGGGTAGGCAACAGCCTTAATACAGAATTTATAACGGTGGCGCATCTCACGCCAATGCTTAGCCTGGAAAATAGTTATAATCCGCAAGACCTTATTGATTGGGATAAAAGACTCAGAACAATTTTGGATGTTTCGCAAATAACGTATAGCACCGAGCCAAAGTTTGATGGCGCCAGTATTTCTTTAATTTATGAAAATGATATATTAGCCCGTGGCGCTACCCGCGGCGATGGAATTGCAGGAGATGATGTTACAACTAATATCAAACAAATCGGTTCTGTTCCTTTGTCAGCCAAATTTTCTAATTATGGAATTGATAAAATTGAAATACGCGGCGAAGTATTAATGACAAAAGAAAATTTCAAAAGATATAATGCAGCGCTGGCAGAAGAAGGTTTCGCGGCGCTTGCAAATCCGCGTAATGCGGCGGCCGGTTCACTTCGCATGAAAGACCCTGCAGCAGTAAGAAAAAGAAAACTTGAAGCGATTTTGTATCATATAAGTTATATAAAAATTAATGAAAAAAAACAGCCTGATAAATTGATAGCCACACATGCCGGCTCTTTGCAAATGCTTGCTGCGCTCGGCTTTAGAACGCCTGTTAATGAAAAAAAATTGCTTCATACTATTGAAGAAGTAGTTGCATTTTGCAAAGCGTTTGAATTAAAAAGAGATGAATTACCCTACGAAATAGATGGAATGGTGATAAAAGTGAATGATATAGAATTGCAGCAGCAATCGGGCAGCACTGCCCATCATCCCCGATGGGCAATGGCTTATAAATTCAAAGCAAGACAGGCTACTTCTACATTAACAAAAGTTGAATTTCAGGTAGGCCGCACCGGCTCTGTAACGCCCGTTGCAAAAATAGAACCTGTGCATATCGGCGGAGTTACCGTTTCATCCATTTCGCTTTTTAATGCAGATGTAATTGCAGAAAAAGATCTTCGTATAGGCGACGCCGTTATAGTGGAGCGCGCCGGTGATGTAATTCCTTATATTGTAAAACCGCTTGATGAATTAAGAAAAGGAAATGAAACAAAAATTATTTTTCCAAAAAATTGCCCTGTGTGCAATGATCCATTAGTAAAGCCCGAAGGAGAAGCAGTTTGGCGATGTGTAAATATAAATTGTGAGGCGCAGGTTGTAGAACGCATTATTCATTTCGTAAGTAAAGATGCCATGGACATTCGCAGCCTTGGCGAATCGAATGTTCGCAAGTTTTATTCTTTACATTTTTTAAAAAATATACCTGGAATTTATTCGCTCAATTATGAAGCAATTGCCAAGCTGGAAGGATTTGGCCCAAAGTCAATTGACAATCTTCGCACGGCAATTGAAAATTCAAAAAAACAAAATTTGCACCGGCTTATATTCGGATTGGGAATACGTTATGTAGGCGAAGCCACTGCAAAAACTTTAGGCAAAAGCGTCCAAAATATTTTTGAACTTAAAAATTTTTCAATAGAAGATTTGCAACAATTAAAAGACATTGGCAATAAAGTGGGCGAAAGTATTTTTAATTTTTTTCATAATGATGATAACATAAAAATGCTTGAAATCCTTGCGGACGCCGGCATTAACGTAGCCGGGGATAAGATTGGAAATAAAGAAGGAAAACTCTCGGGCCAAACTTTTTTATTTACCGGCACATTGCCTACATTAAAAAGAAGTGATGCCGAAAAATTTGTTGAAGACAACGGAGGACGTTTACTCTCCACCGTTAGTAACAATTTGAATTACCTTGTAACGGGAGATTCGGCAGGAAGCAAACTGGAAAAAGCTAAAAAACTGAAATCAATAAAAATTATAACTGAAAGTGAATTTTTAAACATGATACAAACTTAGTTTTGTAACTTTATTTTAAACAACGTGCTATGATAAAAAAAATAAATGGAGAACAATGGAAGCAACTCCAGTTTAAAGGTGCAAAAATATTGCGTAAAAAATATGCCATCTCATCACATGGCCGTGCAGCCAGTTATTATGAAGATATTTATAAAGATGGCAAATTGCTGGAAGGCTCTCTTACTTCAGGATATAAAACTCTCAACCTTCATGTTGACGGAGGCAATGGTACCATTTATTTTCATCGCGAAGTTGCGAATTTTTTTATTAAAAAAAATTCACCAAAAGATAAATTTGTTATACACGTTAATCATAACAAAACGGATAACAATGTAAAAAACCTAAGATGGGCTTCCCAAAAAGATGCGGGCACACATCAGCAAAAAAGCCCGGAAAAAATTGCATACAAAAAAGCGCAGCTTTCCAAAACAAAAGGCCTGAAACTTTCTTCAGTTCAGGTGAAAGCAATTAAATCAGCAATTAATAATCCGCAGCGCAAACTTTCTTATAAGCAAATTGCCGATAAATTTCATGTGAGCCAAATGACTATTTATAGAATTAAAAGCGGCGAAAACTGGAGCGCTGTAAAATAATTTTTAATAACTCTTAATCCGAATCTGTTCAATCAATGTTGCATTCTTCCACACTGCTTTTTTTAAAAAAACTTAAAAACAATAACAACAAGCCCTGGTTTGATGAGCACAAGGAAGAATATCTTTCTGCAAAAAATGATTTTGAAAATTTTGTTGAAAAAATTATTCATATCATTTCACTTTTTGATAATGATATAAAAGAACTTCACCCCAAAGATTGCACGTTTCGCATTAACCGCGATATTCGTTTTTCAAAAGATAAAACTCCGTATAAAACCAATATGGGCGCATCTTTCAACCGTGGCGGTAAAAAATCCATTTTCTCCGGTTATTATTTTCATTTACAGCCTGGCGGCAAAAGTTTTGTAGGCGGCGGACTTTGGATGCCTGAACCCATTGCATTAAAAAAACTTCGACAAGAAATTGATTATTGTTTTCCTGAATTTAAAAAAATTATTACGAACGCTTCGTTTAAAAAACAATATGCCGGTGGTCTTGAAATGAATAAAAATCAAATGCTGGTAAATGTTCCAAAAGGTTATAACAAAGAAGATGAAGCGGCGTCTTTTTTAAAGCTAAAAAATTATGTAGCCATTAAAAATATTCCTGACTCATTACTTACCAATTCAGCCCTGGCAAAGGATACGGGGCAAGCTTTTAGAGCACTTATGCCTTTGGTAAAATTTATTAACCGCTCCATTGAATAGAATGGTATTATAAAAATAAAAACGGCCAGTGATAAAAATCACCGGCCTTGCTTACCTCTGAAACCACAAGAAAAAGTTTGAAATTTTCCGGTAATTTTTTAAATCGAGGATATATTTTTTTATTGATTAACCCTTTGTCAAGGCTATTGGCGTGTGAACGGTCTTAATTTAATAGGATAAAGTAAAATCAGGAATGGGTAGCTAAATTAGCAATATTTTGTAAGAAAAAGAATTTTCCGGTAATTAATTACTATTTTTTTTTAGCTCTTCGCCGGCCAGCTTTTCCATTTTTTTTATTTTATAATTATACCACCATTTCGGATTCGTTTTCTTCATCAGGGTATCAATACTTCTCATCCCAAACAAATTCCATGCCCCTCTTGCTTTTCCGCCTATCGAACTTTGCAGCGCACGAAGACTCATAGCAAAGCCGCTGTCAATATATTCCATGTGATGCCAGTATCCCGCAGGCATAAATAAAGTATCACCATGCTCTAAAATTATTTCGTAACCATTTGCATATTTTAAAGCCGGAAATTTTTCATAATCAGGATTGCCAGAATTTTGATTATAATTTGAAAAATCAGCAAGGCTCAGCACTTCAAAAGGTTTGCGATATAATTTATGCTGTTCTTCATATTGAAATAATAAAACCCTTTTTCTTCCGGCAAACTGCGTATGCAATATGTGCGAAAGATCAATATCAAAATGCATGTGAGTTATAGAAGTTTGTCCGCCGGTAAACAGCATCGGGTATTTTTTTACATACCCTTTCATTAAATCTTCGGGCCATGTAAAATCCTGGATAAGCTGCGGAGCATGGTCAAAAATATTAAAAAGAAAAATACGCCATGCAGCCGGTCCTTTTTGAATCATATCAACATATTCGCCAAAAGTTTTATAATCGTCAGCAGTATTTATCGGCGTATAAGCATCGCTTTTTACATTGTTATAAAGCCCTACTTTTTTATCGCCCACAATTTTTTTAAAATAATCCCAAGTCCATTTGTTGTAAGCGGGC
>JAICZH010000066.1 GCA_025933775.1 Chitinophagaceae bacterium | reverse complement strand
GATACTGTTTTTATGGAAATTCAGCAGGCAAATTATGTGGTAAAATTTCCGGAAGTTTTAAAGTTATCTGATCGTGATATTAATACAATTAAAAATGTAATCAATATGTTTTATAAAAATCATAACACACATACTTGCGGAAGAGTGGCTATGAAAGTGCAGGAAGTTTTAAAAATACAAACCGATATGTATGCTATTGATTTTTTAGAAAAATTATTATCTGATTATAATTATCTCGCTACAAAATAATTTTTATCCTCTCATAGCCAGGCCCAGCATGGCAAGAATAAAGATCAATGCATATAATGATAAAATAACAATGGTAAGAATTCCATAAAATTTAAACATTGATTTTAAATTCAAAAACGATTCATCAAAATTTTCCTGGTTTACCAATTTTATAGCAGCCTGCATTTTTATTGAAAATTTATACAAATAATAAAACGGAAAAAAAAGTAACAGCGCTGTTAAAAGATATACGACCGTCATGGTAACTTTTATTGCGGAAGAAGTAGATGCGATATTGTTGTACGGCGGTAAAGTTGAAATAAATGAAGGTAAAATAAAAGCAAGAACCACCATTATTCCACAAAGAATAAAACCCATTATCGCTAAAAACCTTCCCCACTTTGCTGATTCGGATAAATAATTTATTGCATTGGGCGAAACCTGCAAATCGTTGTTGAGTAAATCTGAATTTTCCATGCTGTTAGTTTTTTAATAAAAATAAAGAAATTAAATGTATTAATTTTTTCACGCAAAGGGACAAAGATGGCAAAGGCGCAGATGGTTTTTCTTAAATCCCTTTGCGTCTCTGCGTGACATTTTTTTTAATAAGCCCGTGCAAATAAAACTCTTTCTTTACTGGGCTTTTTGGTTAAAATGCATTTTCCATTTTCCTGTTTATTATTTAAAGGAATGCAACGTATTGTTGCTTTGGTAAGTTCTTTTATTTTATTTTCTGTTTCGGCTGTACCATCCCAATGCGCTGCAACAAAGCCACCTTTATCAAGCATTTGTTCAAACTCCTGCCATGTATCTGCATTTCTAATATTATTATCACGAAAGTTTTTTGCTTTATCATAAATATTTTTTTGAATATCATTAAGTAAAACAAAAATTGTATTTGCCAATCCATCCATTGAAACAGATACCTTTTCTTTCGTATCACGTCTTGCAACTTCAACCACATTATTTTGCAAATCTCTTGCACCGATGGCTATTCGCACCGGCACTCCTTTCAATTCATATTCTGCAAACTTCCATCCAGGGCGGTTGTTATCGTCATCATCATATTTTACTTTTATTCCTAATGCTTTAAAATCTTCCATAAATAATTTTACTTTTTCATCAATCAATTTTTTTTGTTCATCATTTTTATAAATAGGAATCATTACAACTTGTACCGGCGCTATTTTTGGAGGCAATATCAAACCATCATCATCACTATGCGCCATTATTAAAGCGCCTACCAAACGCGTGCTTACGCCCCAGCTCGTTGCCCATACATAATCCAGTTTATTTTCTTTATCGGTAAATTGTACATCAAATGCTTTGGCAAAATTTTGCCCGAGAAAATGTGAAGTGCCTGCCTGTAATGCTTTGCCATCCTGCATCAACGCTTCAATGCAATAAGTATCTACGGCTCCTGCAAAACGTTCGTTTTCGCTTTTCACTCCTTTTATCACCGGCATCGCCATCCATTCTTCTGCAAAAGTTGCATACACATTTAGCATTTGAATAGTTTCGTCTATGGCTTCCTGTGCGGTTGCATGAGCGGTATGTCCTTCCTGCCACAAAAATTCTGTGGTGCGCAAAAAAAGCCGGGTGCGCATTTCCCATCTTACGACGTTTGCCCATTGATTGATGAGCAAAGGCAAATCGCGATAAGATTGTATCCACGTTTTATATGTATTCCAGATAATAGTTTCGGACGTTGGTCTTACGATTAATTCTTCTTCCAGCTTTGCGGTTGGATCCACTACAATTCCGCCGCTATCAGGATCATTCATTAAACGGTAATGAGTAACCACGGCACATTCTTTTGCAAATCCTTCTACATGTGCTGCTTCTTTGCTTAAAAAACTTTTTGGAATAAATAAAGGAAAATAGGCATTTTGATGTCCGGTTTCTTTAAACATTTTATCGAGCTGATCGCGCATGTTTTCCCACAGTGCAAAACCGTAAGGTTTTATAACCATGCAACCACGTACGGCGCTATAATCGGCCAATCCTGCTTTTAAAACAATGTCATTATACCATTGCGCATAATCTTTTTCTCTTGTTGTAATTTCTTTGCTCATACACTTATCTTATTATTCTGCATTAAAAAATTTGTCTCCCCCCCCGATTACTATCGGGACTCCAAAAGGAGAGGGGCTTTCAAAACAACTTATTAAAAATTTAGTTACTTAATAGTTTATAAAAATCATTTTCTTCTTAGCTATATTTTAACATGCTCATTTATAAAATCATTTAATATAAATGATAAATGTTTTAAATTTACAAAGCATAGGTCGCAAAAGTAAAACTTCATTTTTATTTAAATTATTTAAACTAAAGCCATGAAAACAAAACTTATACTCTTATCAGGAATCGTAGTTGCTCTTGGCAGTTGCACATCTGCATACCGCACCGGACAAACACCCGATGATGTTTATTATTCTCCGGTTCCTCCGCAACAGGAATATGTAACTACAGAAAACCAGCAGGATAAAGATAGCTATGCATACAATAATAATACAGATAATATGGAAGACCTTGCCATAAGAAGAGGCATTAATGATCCACTTTATCGTAGTAATCTCTCATTAAGTTTTGGATATGGTTACAATCCTTATGATTATTACGGTTCGTCTTTTTATAATCCTTATAGTTCTTTTTACCCTCCATACAGTTATCCGTTTGTAACCTTTAGTCCGTATAGTTTTTATAATAATTATTATGGAAATTTTTATTCGCCCTACAATAATTTTTATTCACCTTACAATAATTATTATTCGCCTTATTACAATTATTCTTATCCTTATTATTTTTCTAAAACTGAAATTCCATCTGCTAATTATACCATTCAGCCAAGAAGATATAATCTCAGAGCATATAATGTAAACACAGCGCAAAGCAATAATTCTTCCCAAAATACTAATGTCAATTCCTATCCTGCAAGAACTTTCAGGCAGCAACGAAATACAACAGGGGTGGGAAATTTAATAAGAAGAATTTTTACGCCATCTAACAATAACAATACAGACACTTATAGAAATAATACAAATAATAACAATAATAATTCTGCTCCTGCAAGAAGAACATTTCAAACCAATACTTCTTCGGGAAGCAGCAATTCATCGTCATCCGGAAGCAGTGGTGGTGGCGCTCCTGCACGCTCTTTCAGGCATTGATAAAAAGTATAAGAAATATTTTTAATAATAAATTATCAATAGAAAATTTATTTTCATATTCTTAGTTGGTTTCTTTACACGTTACAAACATGATACTATGAAAGCAATATATTTAATAGCCATCGGTTTGGTTGCTATACCAAAAATTTATGCACAGGAACCTGCAGACGCACTTCGATACTCATGGCTTACACAAAACGGAACCGCCCGCAATCAGGCCATTGGCGGAGCCGGCGTTTCATTGGGTGGTGAGTTTTCTTCTTTATTTATTAATCCTGCCGGGTTGGGATTTTATAAAACAAGTGAATTTGTTTTAACTCCCGGTTATTCATTAAAAAATTTTAACTCAACTTATAAATCCAATTCAGAAAAAAGTAATGATAATAATTTTAATCTGGGTGCAAGTGGTTTATTAATTTCATCACCTACGCCAGACAGGCCTGTAAGAAGTTTCACATTTGCCATCGGCGTAAACCGGATTGCCGACTTTAATAAAAATATTTATTACAAAGGAAATAATTCTACCAGTTCTTATTCTGAAAAATATTTGGAAGAATTAATTAATGATAATGCCACCGACCCCAACCAGGCTCTTCAGAATTATCCTTATGGAAGCAGTGAGGCTTTACAGACTTATTTAATTAATCCCACTTACAATTCCGATAGCTCGCAAGTTACCGGATATAGCAGCGTTGCAAATCCAACTTACGGGCTTATTCAGGAAAATACCATTCATACTTCCGGAGGCATTACGCAATTTTCATTAGGATGCGGATTAAGTTTAAAAGATAAATGGTTTTTTGGCGGCGGACTCAATTTTACTTTTTTAAATTATTACCGCGATGCCCAATATAAAGAAAGTGATGCATCGGGAAATGCTAATAATAATTTTAATTATTTTGAAGTAAATGAAACATTGCATACAAACGCTATCGGCGGAAACATCAATCTGGGCGCCATTTATAAGCCTTCAGAAGATGTGAGGCTGGGCCTTTCTTTTCAAATACCTACCAATTATGAAAGCGCCAAAGACGATTATAATGTAACAGTAATAACCGATTTGGAAGGTTATGGCGGCGCAGGAATAAAACAACAAAGCGCAACAGATTTAAATAATGGCCAGTTGCTTGAATCGAAATATAATTTAAATACACCTTTAAAAATTGCTGCCGGCGCCTCGTATGTATTCCACGATGCAGCAGATGTAAAAAATCAAAAAGGATTTATTACTGCTGATGTAGAATATGTAAATTACAAAGGTGCTAATTTCAAAGCGATTGATAACACCGATGCGGTATCCAAAGATTATTATACATCGCTGAACCATGCAATTGATAATATTTATAAAAATGCTTTCAATGCAAGAATAGGAGGTGAATTAAAATTCAATACTTATATGCTGAGATTGGGCGGCGCTTATTATGGTAATCCTTATAAAAATGAAAATGCAAATCTATATAAAATGAGTGGCGGCGTGGGTTACAGAAATAAAGGTATTTTTATTGATCTTACCTATGTATATACTTTAAGCAAAGACATTCATTATCCTTATTTGCTGCAGGACAAACCCAACATTCCCGCCACAATAAAAAATACCGGAGGAAATATTATTGCTACGATTGGGTTTAAAATATAAAACTGATTTCCATTTAACTAACAGTGAGGGATAGACTGAAATTAATTTTTTAACAGGCAAAACCGAGCAGTTACATCGGCTTTAAAAAATGCGCTGTTTTCTCATAAAATAAAAAATTATTTATCCAATGGCTGGACAATGAAATTACAGCAATGAATTATTAAAATGGAATTGAAAAGTTGGTCTTACGTAAATTTTTTAAACCACGTAATTTGTCTCTTTGCAAAATGTCTTGTATTTTTTTTAATATCATCAACAGCCTGTTCAAAAGATTTTTTTCCTTCTATAAAATCAAACAATTCTTTGTAGCCTACTGTTTGCAAAGCATTCAGGCTTCGGTATGCAAAAAGATTCTCAGCTTCTTTTAATAATCCGGCATTCATCATATTATCTACACGATTATTAATTCGTTTGTATAATTCATCTCTGTTGATTTCTAAATTGATTTTTTTTATTTCAAAATCTCTTTTCATTTTTTTACCAACATGAAAATCAAGAATAGAAATACCCGTTGATAACTTTACTTCCAGGGCCCGCATCATTCTTTGCGGATTTTTCATTTCTCCTGCGAAAAAATAAACCGGATCATTTTTTTGTATTTCATTTTGAAGCCAATCCATTCCATTTTTTCTATAGGCTTCATTAATTTCATTACGGATATTTTCATTAATTAAAGGAACATCGTCCAGCCCTTCGCAAAATGCTTTTATATAAAGCCCCGTGCCGCCAACCATTACTGCCACATCATTTGTTTCAAATATTTTTTTTATTGCATCTAATGCATATTGTTCAAAAACTTTTGCATTCACTTCATCGTGAATAGAATGAGAATTTATAAAATAATGATGAATTTTTTTTAATTGATGGGGCGAAGGTTTGGCAACGCCAATGTTTAGTTTTTTATAACACTGACGGCTATCCGCAGAAATAATTTGAGTATTATATTTTTCAGCAAGTTCAATTGCATAATCAGTTTTACCGATAGCTGTAGGGCCTGTTATTATAATGCAGCTCTTGTTGTGCATACTGTATAGTT
The DNA here is from genome assembly GCA_025933775.1 of Chitinophagaceae bacterium. Lineage (GTDB taxonomy): Bacteria > Bacteroidota > Bacteroidia > Chitinophagales > Chitinophagaceae > Ginsengibacter. Next base: position 13,328 of record JAICZH010000066.1, on the reverse strand, counting down.
GTGGTTTGTAAAGAACCCAACTTTTGTTAATTATATTTCTGCTGAAGTATTTTCTTCAGTATCTTCATCGGCTTCTGTTTCAGCGTCGGCTTCGCCTTCTTCGCCAAAGCCATCGGGCATTACAGCGCTGTTGAGATCATATTTTTCTTCAATCTCTGCCAGCTTTTCATTAATGAGGCCTTTGGTTCCATATTGGCTCGGGCCTATTCCTTCACTGCGAATACAAGATGGATAATTTATTTTATAATCTTCTTCTTTATTTACGTTTATAAGTTCTACCAGAAACGTCCAGTTTTTATGAAAATCGTACACGTAAATAAATTTTTGATTGGGATCGCGAATCTCTGAGCCTACCGTTGTTTCTTTCATAAGCAAGGGCTGGGCTTTATATTCTTTATTATATTTTTCCAGCGTTATTTCTTTTCCGCGTTGCCACTTATCATTGCTTCGATAAAATGTGGCGCTGTGCTTATTATCAAATTCAAAACATTTCAATATGATATGATGCAATTCAAAAAAATTTTGTTCATGCTTAATGATAATATCACGGTAAACGCTGTCGTCATCTTCCCAATAAATCCTGAATTTTAATATTGCCATATCACGAAATTAATAATTAGTACCCAATAAAAATATTTAAAAGGAGAGAAGTATTATTTGTAAAATAACAATTGGCGAAAATTTATTTCCTATATTTTTTGCTGGGGATTTCTACTCGTATGATTAATTGTAATAATAAAAATAATTTTCTTTTGTTTATAAATTCTATATAGACAGGTAAGGAAATTCTTTTACCGTTGTTTCACGATGACTTCGTTATACCCAAATCTGCCGCAACTTTTACCATATAATCAAATGCAGCGTCATATTGATTGGGAATTATTCCATCCAATATGGCTTCACGCACTGCATTTTTTATTTCGCCTACAACTCTGGAAGGCGAAAGTCCGAATTCTTTCATAATAATTTCTCCTGTTATTGGCGGTTGCCAGTTGCGAAGATGATCTGATGCCTCTACTTCTTTCAATCTTTTTTCAACCATTTCAAAATTTAATAAATACCGCTGCACCTTTTGTTTGTTCTTTGATGTAATATCGGCTTTGCATAAAGTCATCAAGTTATCAATATCATCACCTGCATCGAAAAGCAATCTTCGTATAGCCGAGTCCGTTATATTCTCTTTTGTAAGACTTATTGGGCGCAGATGCAATTCCACCATCTTACGCACAAATTTCATTTTTTCATTTTGTGGCAATTTTAATTGCGCAAATATTTTTGGTATCATTCTACCGCCAACTACTTCGTGCCCGTGAAACGTCCATCCATGGCCTTCTTCAAATTTTTTTGTAACCGGCTTAGCAATATCATGCAGCACAGCAGCCCATCTTAGCCAAAGATCATTTGTATTTGGCGCAATATTATCGAGCACTTGCAGCGTATGATAAAAATTATCTTTATGACCTTTGCCATCAATATATTCGGCACCTGCTAGCGCTATCATTTGTGGAAAAATAATTTTCATCAAACCGCTTTTATACAACAAATCAAATCCTATGGAAGGTTTTTTTGTAAGAATAATTTTATTTAATTCATCGGTGATACGTTCGGCGCTTACAATTTTTATTCGCAGTGCATTTTTTTTAATGGATTCAAATGTTTCAGGTAAAATATTAAAATTTAATTGCGCTGCAAACCTTATGGCACGCATCATGCGCAGCGGGTCATCAATAAAAGTTTGATCGGGATGCAGAGGAGTTTTTATAATTTTTTTTTCTATATCATCAATTCCGTTTAATGGATCTATTATTTTTCCAAAATTATTTTTATTAAGGCTTACTGCAATTGTATTGATGGTAAAATCTCTGCGAAGCCTGTCTTCATCGAGTGTTCCGGGTTGTACCTCGGGTTTGCGGCTGTTATGGTTATAACTTTCTTTTCTGGCGCCCACAAATTCCAAATCAAATGAAATCGGTTCTTTATTTGATAAAGCAAAAATTTTATTCTTTATATTATTTAAATAAATTTTTATTTGGGCGGTTCCGAAATTTTTAAAAATATTTATTTCAGGAACGGGTTGAAATTGTTGTGCCGTTTTTTTTGCCAATGATATTCCATCACCATCACATACAATGTCTGCATCTTTAGTAGGCCTGTTCAATATTCTATCTCTTACAAAACCACCGATCACAAACGCATTTATATTTAACTCTTCGGCAGCTTTACTTATTTTTTTTAAAATAAAAATTTCTTCATCGCTGTAAATTATATCCATCGTACAAAAATAAAATATTTTGATGCAGTGAAATTAATAATGCAATTTCATGGCATTAATGTTGAACCATATATATTTCTACCAAAAACTTCATTTATTTTTGAAGAACTTTGACATATTGACAAGAGAAAAAATGTATGAATAAAAATTATTTTATGGGCATTCCCGAAGATGAGATGGAGTTTATGCCCATTATACCTTTGAATGAGGATGGAAATGAAATTAATGATGATCAGGCTATTCCGGAAACCTTGCCCCTGTTGCCTTTGCGAAACACCGTGCTTTTCCCGGGCGTTGTAATTCCCATTACTGTTGGCAGAGATAAAAGTATTAAGGCGGTAACTGATTCTTATAAAGCTGACAAATTGATCGGTGTGGTGTCTCAAAAAGACAGCCTTATAGAAGAGCCAACCGTAAGTGATTTAGTTGATATTGGAACGATAGCAAAAATAATCAAGCTTATAAAAATGCCTGATGGAGGCACTACAGTAATTATACAAGGCAAAAAAAGATTTAAGATTGATGAGATCGTTGCGGATGATCCTTACTTCAAAGCAAAGATTACCGTGCTGATTGAAGAAGAATTGAAAAACGATAATGATTTCAATGCGATGGTTTCTTCTATCAAAGAACTTGCAGGACAAATTATACAACTCTCTCCCAACCTTCCTTCGGAAGCCGCAATCATTTTAAAAAATATAGAAAACCCTTCTTTTTTAATTCATTTTGTAAGTAGCAATTTAAACGGAACTATTGCAGAAAAACAAAAGCTGCTCGAAATTCATAATATAAAAGCACGGGCAGAAATATTGATGAACCTTTTGCAAACCGAATTGCAATATGCAGAACTAAAAAATAAAGTAACCAATAAAACCCGCGCTGAGCTTGATAAGCAGCAAAAAGATTATTTTTTGCAACAACAATTAAAAGCGATAAAAGAAGAATTGGGCGGAGATAATTTTGCAGAAGTAAAAGAGATGCAAAAAAAAGCAGAGGCAAAAAAATGGCCTCCTACCGCAAAAGAAATGTTTCAAAAAGGGCTTGAAAAGCTGGAACGAATGCATCCATCAACACCGGATTATTCGGTAGTGTATAATCATCTTGACTTGATGCTTGACTTGCCGTGGGAAGATTATACACAAGATCAATATGATTTTAAAAAAGCAAAAAAAATATTAGACCACGATCATTATGGAATGGAAAAAATAAAACAAAGAATTCTTGAATACCTTGCTGTGCTTAAATTGAAAGGCGATATGAAAAGTCCCATTCTTTGTTTTGTAGGTCCTCCCGGAATTGGTAAAACTTCATTGGGAAAAAGTATTGCCAATGCGATTAACAGAAAATATGTAAGAGTAAGTCTTGGCGGGCTGCACGATGAAAGTGAAATTCGCGGCCATCGCAAAACCTATATTGGTGCTATGCCCGGGCGGATTTTGCAATCAATAAGAAAAATAAAATCATCCAACCCGGTAATGATATTGGATGAAATTGATAAAGTAGGAACCGATTTTCGCGGCGATCCATCTTCTGCATTACTCGAAGTTCTTGATCCGGAACAAAACAATAATTTTTACGATAATTATCTTGAGATGGAATACGATCTCAGCAAAGTATTATTTATTGCAACAGCAAATAATCTGCAAAATATTCAACCTGCCTTACGCGACCGGCTCGAGATCATAGACCTGAACGGCTATGCCATTGAAGAAAAAATACAAATTGCAAAACGTCATCTTATTCCAAAACAAAAAGAAGCGCATGGATTAAAAAATGTTTCATTCAAAATAAGTGATACTGTTTTAGAAAAAATTATTTCAGAATTTACAAGAGAAAGCGGCGTGAGAGAACTTGACAGGTTGCTGGCTTCGATAATGCGAAACCTTGCAAAAACTTTTGCAGAAAAAGGAATGTTGAAACCAACCATCAGCCTCGGCGATGTTGAAAAAATATTAGGCAAATCGAAATATAATAATGAAATGTATAAAACCGCTAACATGGCTGGAGTGGCTGTGGGCTTGGCCTGGACGTATGTGGGCGGAGACATTTTATTTATTGAAACGACTACAAGTGAGAATGGCAAAGGCGAATTAAAGCTTACAGGAAATCTTGGAAATGTGATGAAAGAAAGCGCCAGCACCGCCATGACTTACCTGCAAGCCAATGCAAAAAAATATGGAATAAGCCCTGATGTGTTTAATAAAAAAAATGTGCACGTGCATGTGCCCGAAGGCGCTGTACCTAAAGATGGGCCAAGCGCCGGAATTACAATGATGACAGCGCTTGCATCATCTTTCACCGGCCGTAAAGTAAAACCTTATCTGGCAATGACAGGAGAAATTACTTTGAGAGGACAAGTGCTTCCTGTGGGAGGCATTAAAGAAAAAGTGCTCGCCGCAAAACGTGCCGGTTTAAAAGAAATAATTATGAGCGCACAAAATGAAAAGGATGTAAATGAAATCAATCCACATTTTATTAAAGGACTTAAAATGAATTATGTAAAAACCATGCAACAGGTTCTGGATCTTGCTTTGTTATAATCTTGTTTTGTAAAACTAATAAATGCAATAGTTCGTACATATAATTATAAACAAATCAACCGGATTTTCTTGTTGATTGTTTTAAGGGTTAAAGAGATCCCTCTCGATTCTTCGGGAGGGAATTTTCTTTATAGATTATTAAATTGATCAATTCTTCACGTGAATTGTTGAAGGAATGGAAAAATTAAATGTAATAGCTTGTCTGAAAATTTTATTTTATTTCCAGTTTAAAAACGGAATTGTTTTCTAAAAAGCCTTCCAGCGAATCGCCTACAATACATTCGCCGGCGCCCGCAGGAGTTCCTGTAAAAATGAGATCGCCAATGTTGAGAGAAAAATATTTTGAAATATCAGCAACAATTGCATCAATTGAAAATATCATGTCTTTGGTATTGCCTTTCTGAACTACTTCATCGTTTTTACTAAGCGAAAAATTAATATTTTTTTTATTTGTGGATGGAACCAGGTCAACAAAATTGCCTACCGAAGCAGAGTTATCAAACGATTTCCCTTTTTCCCACGGAAGTCCCTTTTGCTTTAACTGGTTTTGAATATCGCGGGCTGTAAAATCAATACCAACGCTTATTGCGTTATAATAATTAGCGGCATGTTTTTCCTGTATGTACTTTCCATTTTTACTAATGCGAACCACCAGTTCACATTCATAATGTAGTTCATTAGTAAACTCAGGATAATAAAAAGGAGTATGGTTTTGAATGAGAGCGCTCTTGGGTTTCATAAAAATTACCGGTTCGTCGGGTATTTCATTACCCATCTCTTTTACGTGGTCTGCATAATTACGTCCTATACAAAAAATTTTCATGTTTAAGCAGCTTTTTTATTTGGGCGCCAAAAGTTTAATTGGCGAAAATATATAAAACAAATTAAAAAAAGAATTTGCTTATCCGGCAGATTCAATATTAAATGTAATACTATTTATTGTGTTCATCGTTTTGTCAATGCCAATAGAAACAAAATTTTCAATCACTTCAACGCATTTTTCAATCTTTAATCTCACCAACGGAATTTCTTCGGGCAACCACCGGCTAAGAACAAACTCAACCTGCTTTCCTTTTGAAAAGTTATTGCCAATTCCAAAACGAAGTTTAGGATACGCATCTGTTCCTAAAACAAGCTGAATATCGCTAAGCCCGTTGTGGCCTGCATCGCTACCGCTTTTGCGCAAACGCAATTTATTTAAAGGCAGCGCCAGGTCGTCCACAATAGTTAACGAATTTTCTATTTGAATATTTTCTTTATCGAGCCAATATTTTACAGCCCTGCCGCTTACATTCATAAATGTGGTTGGTTTTATGCAAAAAAATATTTTTCCCTTCCATTTTATTTCTGCAACTTCTGCAAGCCTTTCTGTTTTAAAAAACGATCCATGTTTTAAAACAAATGCGCTCACAACATCAAACCCAATGTTGTGCCGGGTATGTGCATATTCATCGCCGGGATTTCCAAGTCCTGCTATTAAAAATTTCGACATTTAATAAAAGATAGGGTTTTGTAAAAAGTTGAATGATGATTTTGATTAATAAATCTGTGATTCAATTTCCATATTTTCAATCATCTTTAATCCCTGTGAAGATATTGCTGTAATTCAGCATCAGTTTTAATAAGTACATCTCGCACTTTGCTTCCCTGGTTAGGCCCTACCACTCCCGCTGCTTCGAGCTGATCCATTAATCTCCCTGCCCGATTATAACCAAGTTTCATTCTTCTTTGCAATAAAGAAGTGCTTCCGCTTTGGCTTTGCACAATGAGCCGGGCCGCATCTTCAAACAAAGCATCTCTTTCATTTAAATCAAGTTCTTTATTTTCAAATTCTTTTTCATCTACATATTCCGGAAGCATAAATGCCTGCGGATAGCCTTGCTGATCGCCAATAAAATCGCTTATCGTATCCACTTCAGGCGTATCAACAAATGCACATTGCAAACGTGTAAGCTCTCCGTTATAACTTATGAGCATATCGCCTTTGCCAATCAATTGCTCGGCGCCCCCCACATCAAGAATAGTTCTGCTATCTATTTTACTGCTCACTTTAAAAGCAATTCGCGCAGGAAAATTTGCTTTAATAGTTCCGGTAATGATATTCACTGAAGGCCGTTGCGTTGCAATGATTAAATGAATGCCAACGGCCCGTGCCAACTGCGCCAATCGTGCAAGCGGCATTTCCACTTCTTTTCCCGCAGTCATTATCAGGTCTGCAAATTCATCAATTACTAAAACAATAAATGGTAAATATTGATGCCCTTTTTCAGGATTTAATTTGCGGCTTACAAATTTTTCATTGTATTCTCTTATGTTTCTTGTTCCCGCTTCCTTCAGCAAATCATAACGGTTATCCATTTCAATGCACAATGCATTTAATGTATGAATTACTTTTTTGGTATCGGTAATAATTGCATCTTCTTCGCCGGGAAGTTTTGCCAAAAAATGTTTTTCAATACTTTTATAAATACTCAGTTCTACTTTTTTGGGATCAATTAAAACTAACTTTAATTGCGACGGATGTTTTTTATATAAAAGAGAAACGAGAATTGCATTTAACCCAACTGATTTTCCCTGTCCTGTAGCTCCCGCCATTAATAAATGCGGCATCGCTGTAAGGTCAACAATAAAATTTTCGTTGTCAATTTTTTTACCAATTGCAATAGGTAATGCAAAATGATTATTCTGAAATTTTTCTGAATTTAATAAAGTTCTCATGCTCACTACCGTCTTCTTCACATTGGGAACTTCTATACCGATGGTTCCTTTTCCCGGAATGGGCGCAATGATGCGAATACCAAGTGCAGCAAGGCTTAGCGCAATATCATCTTCCAGATTTTTTATTCTTGAAATACGAACGCCGGGCGCAGGAACAATTTCGTACAATGTAACCGTAGGCCCTACCGTTGCATAAATTTTTTGTATTTCAATATCATAATTTTTAAGTGTGTTAATGATTTGGTTCTTGTTGTTTTCAAGTTCATTTACATCCTGAATAATTTTTTCGCTGCCATGCGCTTCCAGCAAATCAATGGTTGGAAATTTATAATTTCTAAGATCGAGTATCGGGTCGTAAGGTTGCTGTGGAGTGGGCTTTGGCGAAATATTTTTTTCTTCGTCAATTGAAGAAGGAATTGGCTTTACTTCAAGCTGGACGCCGTTTTGAGATGATTTATCTGTAACTGGATGAATTATTTTTTCATCTTTTATTTTTGGCCCATCATTTTTTTCAATGATTTTAAGATCGTGATTAACTCCATTATCATTTACAGAAATATTTGTAAGAGGAAGGATGTTATCATTTGAAGTTTTTATAAAAGAATCATCACTAAAAGTCATTTCACTTTCTTCAGAAAGCTTATCCTTAATTAATTTTTTATTTTTTAAATCAAAAGAAGGATTGAAACGCCAGATGATATAAATAAACATCGCTCCCAGTAAAAGCGCCGCCGTTCCTACGTTTCCGATGGTATTTTTTAGCCATTGATTTTCCATATCACCAACTGCGCCCCCCCATGGAAAAGGATGACCATGAAATAAAAATGAAGCTGAAACGCTGATTACTAAAAGACCAATGATCACATAACGAACATTGCGCCATACAGAAAATATTTTTTTTGGTGCAAATAAATTTACACCCACAATAAAAAAGAAAGTACAAAATAAATAAGATGCAATTCCAAATCCACTCCGGAAAAAAAGATCAGAAAAATAAGCGCCTGCTGTTCCAAGTAAATTAGCCATCGGCTGTGCATTACTTGGTAATAAAATTTTTGCTCCTTTAAAAACTTTTGATTGGTCTTCCTGCCATGTAAATAAATAAGATGTAAATGCTACAAAAAGAAGAACCGATATTAGAATAAGAAGGGTGCCTGCAATCTTATGCGACCGTTCATCTTTCAGTAATTTTTTTACCTGAATCTTTTCTTCAATATCAGCCTTCATTTTTTTTGAATCTGCCGCCTTGTTTTTTTTTGTCTTTTTGCTATTGGTCATTTGATTGCAAAGATAGAGAAATGGGTTATTGGATTATTACTTGAATTATTGAAGGTTGTTGTTAGATTGTTTTATTGTCTTATTATATAATTGTTTAATTATTATTGTCTATTGCTTATTGCCTGTTTTTTTAAAAATTCCGATAAACAAACAAAGCCAGCCTGCAATAAAACATAATCCACCGATGGGAGTAATGGCTCCTATCCAATCATAGCCGGGCAACACTGCAGCTTTTATAAATGTGAGTGCATACAGCGAAAGACAAAATAAAATTATTCCTGCGATAAATAATTTGCCAGACCATTTAATAAATTTATTCGGAAATTCTTTATATAAAATACCTGATGTCAATAATGCGAATACATGATAAAACTGGTAACGAATGGAGGTTTCAAAAATACTAATTGCATAATCGGAAATATGATTTTTTAATGAGTGTGCTGCAAAAGCGCCAAATATTACTGAAAGTGCGCCTATGAGAGTTGCGGTTTTTAAAAAGCGTGTATGCATTACCGTTAGTTATTGATTTTAATTTACTAAAAAACATTTAGCTTGAAAGAAAACCCGAGATTGTATTTTCATTCGCATCTGCTGTATTTATGATTATATCAGCTTGGGAATAAAAAGGTTCTCTTTCCTGTAATTTTTTCTGAATAAAAAATAATAGTTCGGAGGGATTTACTTTTTTTATAATGGGCCTTTGCTCTGTTTCGTGCATCACTTGTTTTAAAAGTAATTCAGGGGTTGCTTTTAAATAAATAACTTTCCCATGCTCTTGCATCCATTGCATGTTATCAGAAAAACATGGCGTTCCGCCACCACAAGCAAGAATGAAATTTTTTTTATTCTGGAATATTCGTAAGTGGTATCTTTCCAGTTCACGAAATTTTTCTTCGCCTTCTTTTTCAAAAATATCGGCGATGCTGGTTCCAAATGCGTTTTCAATTTCTGTATCCAGATCATAAAAACTCAGGTTTTCTTTTTCAGCCCAAACCTTTGCCCAGTGCGATTTTCCGCTACCCATAAAACCGATAAGAAAAATATTCATTTTATAAAGCCTCCAACTTATTTTCTGTTACGATTATAAAGGAATATGACTGGATCATTATTTCTATTTCAAACCAAACATGCTCAATAAATTTGTAAAATGCTTTCTTCTTCATGTTTCCAGTTCTAAATCAAATAATTTTTGGATAATCTGAAGAAGATAAATAACGATTGTAGAAGTCAACGTCTTTTGTAACGATGATTAGACTATTAGTAACTGCATATTCCCAAATATCACCATCTGAAAATCTATTTGAAATGTCAAGTACATGAATAAAATTCTTACTGAGCCATAAAGGTACCGTTGATGGCATATTTTCATCAAGAAGATAAACCTGCATTAAGCTGTTTCCTTAAGATTTTTAAAAAGAGTTGGTTTATCGAAAAGCATCATTGTAAATTCTCTGCAGGTTTTTATATCTGCTTTTGTGAGTTGGGGATATCCCTCTAATACATCTTCATCCGTGTCTCCGGCAAGCACAAAACTCATAATAGTTTGTACTGTAATGCGAGTTCCATTAATTGTTGGCTTGCCATTGCAAATGCCTGGGTTAGATACAATGTTTTTATATAATTGATATTCCATACAAAGCAATTTACAAAAAATTTAAAGACTTTTATTTAAATGCATTTAACCCTGTTACATCCATTCCGGTTATAAGCAAATGCACGTCGTGTGTGCCTTCGTAAGTAATTACACTTTCTATATTCATTAAATGCCTCATGATAGGATATTCTCCTGTAATACCCATTCCGCCCAACATTTGGCGGCTCTCACGGGCAACCATAGACGCAGTTTCGCATCCATTTCTTTTTGCCATACTCACTTGCGGCGGCGTGGCTTTATCTTCATTCATCAATACACCCAGCCGCCAATTCATCAATTGTGCTTTGGTAATTTCTGTAATCATCTCTGCAATTCTTTTTTGTTGTAATTGAAATCCGCCAATCGGTTTATCAAATTGAATTCTTTCTTTTGAATAACGCAATGCAGTGTCGTAACAATCCATCGCTGCGCCAATTGTTCCCCATGCAATTCCATAACGCGCTTTTGTTAAGCAACTCAATGGGCCTTTCAATCCTTTTATATTAGGTAAAATATTTTCTTTCGGAACTTTTACATTATCAAAAACCAATTCACCGGTAGCGCTTGCGCGAAGGCTCCATTTGCCATGTGTTGTTGGTGTGGTAAATCCTTCCATTCCGCGTTCAACAATTAAACCATGAATTTCACCTGCTTCATCTTTTGCCCACACTACGGCAATCTGCGCAAACGGAGCATTGCTGATCCACATTTTACTTCCATTTAAAATAACATGATCGCCTTCTTGTTTAAAATTGCTAAGCATGCCGCTGGGATCACTTCCATGATCGGGTTCTGTAAGGCCGAAACATCCCAGCCATTCACCGCTTGCGAGCTTTGGTAAAAATTTTTTTCTTTGTTCTTCGCTACCATAAGCATAAATTGGAAACATAACTAACGAACCTTGAACACTTGCAGTGGAGCGCACACCACTATCGCCTCTTTCCAATTCCTGCATCATTAATCCGTAGGAAATATAATCCAATCCGCCACCGCCATATTCATGCGGAATGGTGGGGCCAAAGCATCCGAGATCACCAAGTTGTTTTACAATTTGTTCAGGAAATTCAGCACGTTGCGCATAATCTTCTATGATGGGAGAAATTTCTTTCTTTACATAACTGCGCACACTTTCTCTTATTAATTTTTGCTCATCAGTAAGCAGATCATCTATTTTAAAATAATCGGGTGATTGAAATAAGTCTTGTGCCATTATTTGCTAATTAGTTGATAAGTAACGCTGTGATAAATTAATGAATTAATTTCTTATCAAAGATAATTCATCATTTCTCTTTGATATGATTGTGCAGCAAATTTGGCTGCTTGCGCAAAATTTTCATCTTTGCCTGAATAAATAATCGCTCTTGAAGCATTTACGAGCAAGCCGCAATCTTTATTCAGCCCATATTTGGAGACTTCTTTCAAACTTCCACCCTGTGCGCCCACACCGGGTATTAATAAAAAATTATCAGGAATAATTTTTCTTATTGATTCCAATTCATTTGCTTTGGTAGCGCCTATCACAAACATGAGATTTTCTTTTGTTCCCCATTCGCTTACTTTTTTTAAAACCGTTTCATACAAAAATTTATTTCCTGTTTTCAATTGTTGAAAATCTTCACTTCCTTTATTGCTCGTAAGTCCTAAAACAATTGTCCATTTATTTTTATATTCTAAAAAAAATTGCAAACTATCATAACCCATGTATGGCGCAACAGTGATTGCATCAAAATTTAAAACTTCAAAAAATGCTTTGGCATATTGCGCAGATGTATTTCCAATGTCGCCGCGTTTTGCATCTGCAATTTTAAAATGAGTTGATGGAATATAATTTACCGTTTTCTCCATCGCCTCCCATCCTTTCAATCCGTTGGCTTCATAAAAAGCTGTATTGATTTTATAAGCAACGCACAAATCTTTTGTAGCATCAATAATTTGTTTATTAAATTCAAAAACTGCGTCAGGATGCGATTGTAAATGTTCAGGAAGTTTTTCAATACTTGTATCAAGCCCCACACACAGGTAAGATTTTTTTAGTTTTATTTGTTCAATTAATTCCTTTCTTGTCATAAAATTTATTGTTCAAATCTTTTCACGATAAAATTTTATTGGTATTCTTAAAGCATATTTTTTATTATTTCTCCAAACCTGTAAACATCTTCAAATGTATTATACAAAGGGACAGGGGCTAAACGAATCACATTAGGCTCGCGCCAGTCAACAATTACGCCGTTTTTTTTCAACGACTCAAAAATTTCCCTGCCTGTCGGCGAGGCAGGTTTTCCTTTTTCAAACATTAAAATAGAAATCTGGCATCCATGTTCATTTTCATTGCGCGGTGTAATTATTTCTGTAATTTTTTTAGAAGAAGTTTTATTTATATCTTCTAAAATAAATAAAAGATAAGCGCTGAGTTTTTTCATTTTGGCAATAATATTTTTAAAACCCGCTTCTTCAAAAATATCAAGCGAAGCTTTATGTGCGGCCATGTTCAATATCGGAGAGTTGCTCAGTTGCCAACCTTCGGCAGTTGGAATAGGATCAAATTCTTTTTCCATTTGAAACCGTTTTTCTTTATTGGTTCCCCACCAGCCTTCCAATCTTACCATTGATTTATCAGCAATATAACGGTGATGGATAAACGCACCTGCAACTGCGCCGGGACCGGAATTTAAATATTTATATGAGCACCAACATGCAAAATCAACATTCCAGTCGTGCAGTTGTAATTCGATATTTCCAACGCCGTGAGCAAGGTCAAAGCCGCAGTGAGCGCCCACTTCGTGAGCTGCGGCAGCAATAGCTTTCATATCGAAAACCTGGCCTGTGTAATAATTTATACCGCCAATTATAACCACCGCAACTTCATTGGCATGTTCTTTAATTGTTG
>JAICZH010000054.1 GCA_025933775.1 Chitinophagaceae bacterium | reverse complement strand
TTAATAACTTTCACGCTATTCCATGATGTGCCGTCAAATGTTTCTATTGTATAAACACCATTTATTAAGCCACTCATATTTATTGTAGTACTCGTAACACCCGAATATTTATATTGTTTTTTTAAAATTCCTTTTTCATCTTCTGCATCGTTCCAACTCTGAAACAGATGAGAGGACGAAGTAGTATCAGCATTTTTCCAATCGCTTAGCCCACTCCATTCATAAGTTCTATCATATAAGGTACCATAAGGAATGCGGGATGGTATAAGGCCGGTACTGAGACTATCAAATATGGTAGAGTAAGGGCGGCCGTTTCCATTAATATCTATTTCTGTTTGTGCCTGCGCAATATTAGCAGTGGAAGCTAGCCCAATTATTAGTAATAGGCAATGTAATTTTTGTTTCATTGTAAATATTTTTATGATAATTAATTTAATGACCTATATCAAACCGGCCTTCGGTAATATGAATTACTTTTCCCTCTCCATTTATTGCATCCATTTCAAAAGTACCCGCCAATACCGTTGCAAACATGGGTGGGTTAAACTTTCCATTAAAATATTTGATATTTACTTTGCCAAAATAAGTATTTGAGGTGGTAAAAGTATTAGATGTACCTGGGATGGTGCCATTACTATCATCATTAAAAACACCTTCATAAGGATATGTTTTCATTAAGTATGTGCCTAATGTATCGGAATAATGAATTGTCAGGTCAAAACTAAAATTAGGATTAGTTGTGTTTCTTGCTGAAATATAAATTAGACTATCTATAGAACTGAAATTATAGAGCACATGTTGGTCAGTAAGTAACCCATCTTTTCCTATTGCAGTATAAATTTTACCATCTACTTTACAACCAAAAGTAAAAGCGCCAACGTGGGTTTCTGGGGGTAGTTGTTCCTGTGTACTAATTTTTTTACAACTTGCAGAAAGAGTAATTATTGCAATTATAAAAAGAATAATTATTTTAAAATGTTTCATATTGGGGTTTTGGTTGTTATAAATATAAAGCATTTTATTCCTCTATGCAAGAAACAGTCTTAATAATCTGTATTAAATTTTATCCAGTTCACTTTGTATTTATGCTTTTGCATTGTCTATTTATTCTGGTCTCCGACCAACGGGGAATATAAAGCCCCCTTAGTTTCCTGAATAATGTTTCAACATTCCAAAACTATTTGTTCCATCATAATAAAATTTTGCAGATGAATAATAATATTCTTCCGACAGGTTACATAAACCTGCCCTTACAGGATTATAATGGATGTACTCTAATTTTTGTTTAAACATTGATTCATTAAGAAGATCAATACCCAGTGGTTCTCTTTTCCATATCTGATATTCACGATCATATTTATTTACCTTAAATGTTTCAAGAATATCTGGTTTATTTTTAATCAGTGAACGTTTTATTTGCTGAGCAGTGTATTTTATAAAAGATGCTTGTACATCGGAAGATGTAAATCCAATTAAGGCTTGCCATATTAAATGAATATGATTGCTCATAATAACAAATGCATTTAATTCAATTCTTTTATCATTTACCAAATATTGCAAGCTATCAATTATTATATTTTTATGATGGTTATCTGCAAGAATAGTTTGCCATTCATAAATTGTTGCAGTAAAATATTGTAATGCATGAATAGTATATTTCGGATTCATTGCACTAATGTATAAAATTATGGCTTCTTATTATTTGTTGCCGTTGGTCGGAGACCAGACGGCGGCTCTCACGATTGGATGTATAGCTTGCGAAAGAACCGAACACCTACTTTGGCTAAAAAAATTTTTGCATAAACGAATGTAGATTCTTAAAAGTTACAAAGATGTAAAATGGATTGTTTTTTAATGATGATTTATTTTTTAAAAAAAACCGGCCTAATAAAACTTGCGGTAAGCGCTCCAAAACCCGCTACCAGAGCGCCGACAAACGCAGAAGCGATGATAAGTAAAAACGGACTATCGGTTTTAAAAATTAATAAAGAAACCCGATGGGCGAGAATATGATTGTTGCTGGTGCTGATCCAAAAACATAAAATTCCCCATAATAAAAACAAGGCAATGAAGCCGGTAAAAAAAGATGCAAACGGAGTTTGAGGTATTAACGTTGCAATTAAAAATGCAATGATGGCAATGCTCCACCAGGGAAAATATAAACATGCGCAAAAACTTAAAAGACCGGTGAGAATTATGGAAATTATAAATTTCATTTTAATTTTTTTGGCCCCTAACCCCGAAGGGGAATAAGGAACGTTATTGTTATTGTTTTATTGCTGAATTGTTTTTTTATTACACTAATTATTTCGAATTACCGAATTGTTGAATTGTTATGGTTATTAATAACCCAATATATTTAACCATAAAACAATTTAACCATTCAACCATTTAACTATTCAACAATTAAACCATTCAACCAATTAACCATTCAACCAATCATCCATTTCCAAAACTCATCCTCCATTTCACCCTTTCATCTTTTACATCAGCAGGTTTCATTATCCAAAGTGAATAATATTTCCCCTGCACCCAGGTATCTACAAAATCATCATAAAAACGGCTGCCGGGATTTCCGCTTTGGCCGCCCGGATACACGCCGTACGCCTGTGTTTGCGGGGTTAAGGATACTACCATTCGCCAGCTTGGCCCGTGTTGATTGTTAGCTGCATTAATTGTATTAGTTCCTCCGCCGATTGGTAAATGCAACCTGCTGAATGCATTCAATCTTGCGAGATGCAATATTTTTGTGTCTTTATATTTTCCCCATTCCAGTGTGTTGTTGCTATCAAGATTTTTTGCAACAATTACAGCTTGCTTAAATGCAGCAGTTACATCATCGGCCAACGTTTCTTTTTGCGGGGTATTAATATCATCTAAAAATTTAAAAGAAGAATCTTTTAAAATATTATTGAGCAAAGTACTTTCATAAGGCATCATTAATTGAAGATTGGTTTTTAAAAATTCATCATCAAAAACTTTATTTTCGAGACTGTCCCATGTAAGTACAAACAATGTGGCGCCTTTGGAATCTATATCATTTTTAAAATTCCATGTTTTAAGCATATCAAAATATTTCAATTCTTCATTACTTAATTTTAATACTTCCATATTTTTTATTAAAACAGGCAAAGCCATTTCACCAAAAATATTGTAAACATCTGTTTGCAGTTTCATCATGTCTTCGGGAGTAATATTATTCATGGCGCTGAGCCTGCGATTAATTTCCATTGCGCGATAAGGAGGATAATGACCGCCCAAATAATATGGATACGAACTATCAACCGGCAATTGATTAGCGCTGCTTACAAAACCTCTTTCAGGATTTACCAGATGCGGATTTTCATTTTGCGGAATCATTCCCTGCCAGAAATAACTGCTGTCGGTTCCGGGCATTACAAAATCTCCCTGGCGTTTCCATTTCGCCGGAAACTCGCCCTGGTCCCATATTGCAATGTCTCCGCTTTTGCTTGCGAATATGCAATTTTGTCCCGGCGTATGTAAATATTTTATGGCTTCAAGATAATCATTATAATTTTTTGCTTTATCCAAAAGCATAAACATTTTTAATTCGTTGCTGGGATCGTGCGCCTTCCATCGCACGGCATAATATTTATTGTTGGTATTTCTTCCGCCGCTATAACTTTTATCGTACATCAGGGGGCCGATAGTTGTATATGCAACTGTATCAAAATAATCGGGTTGGTTTTTTATTTTTATTTTTTCAATTCTGAAAGTTGTTTTTTCCCATTCGTTATTAAACCAATATTCTTTACGGCTGTCGTCTTTAAATTTTATTTCATAATAATCTCTTACATCGCGCATGGCATTGGTAAATCCGAAAGCGCAACTATCATTAAACCCAATAATAATGGCTGGAGCGCCGGGAAACGTGGCTCCGTAAGCATTGTAAGTGGGCGTGGTAATTTGCATTTCATACCAAAGCGAAGGAAGATTGAGACCCAAATGCGGATCGTTGCATAAAATAGGATAACCACTTTTTGTTTTAGAACCGCTTACTGCCCAGTTGTTGCTTCCGTTATTGGGATTGGGTTTTTGTTCTTCAATAGTTGTGGAATCTTTTTTATCGAAATAAAGTGAATCGGCAGTGGAAGGAATTTTTAAATCAATTCCCGGTTTTGAAAAAGGTGTTCCTTTGGGCACAATCGGATCGAGCGAATCCATAATTTCCGGATATATTTTATTAAAATCTGCTGAAGAAAAAACGGATTTGGCATTGGTATATTCAAAATCATTTTCACCTCCTGCCAAATCAAAGCTCATATATTTTAAGAACAATGCTGTTTTTAAATTCGTCCATTTTTCAGGATAATATCCCATCAATTTATATTCTAACGGAAGCGTGCTTTCATTCAATGATTCAATGTATGCATTTACGCCTGCTGTATAATTATTGCATGCTGCTAAAGTGGGCGAATCTTTTTCAACTTCTTTTAATGAATTTTCTGCGGCATATACCATTCCCAACCTTCGCATACTTCTATCAAAATCTAAAACCTTTTCATTTTTTCCAATCAATTCGCTTATTCTTCCGGCTGCTGCATGAGTTTGAAATTCCATTTGCCACAATCTGAATTTTGCATGAAGATAGCCCTGAACAAAGAATGCATCGTTTTCATTTTCGGCAAAAACGTGCGGTACCAATCGCTCATCAAAATAAACATTTACTTTTCCCTGCAATTGCGGAAAGGTAAGATTGGCGGAATAATTATAATCTATTGGTTCGGCATTTTGCCAAATGCCACTTTGCGGATTTAATAATTTTCCTAATGGCGCCGGAGTTATTAAAGTAGAATTAAGAATGATAATGAGCGCTGCGGTAATAACTCCGAAAATAAAAAAAGGAATGATGCGCATAAATAAATTTGAAGTGTAAAATACTAAAAAGATAAAACAAACTTATTTTATTAAGATAATAATTCAATAAGCTGCTCTATTTCTTTTTCAGTATTAAATGCATGAACCACTATCCGCAATCTTTCTTTTCCTTTTGGAACAGTAGGATATAAAATGGGCCGTACATCCAAATTATTTTTTTGTAAAGAAAGCGCAACTTTTTTTACTTCATTATTCCCGGGAATAAGAACAACCTGGATGGGTGTTTCACTTTTTAATATCGTATATTTTAATGCTTTGTTTTTAAAAAGTGTAATTAAATTATTCAGATAATCTCTTTCTTTTTTTAAAAAAGGAAATAGCTGGTAAGACGCTGTAATGGCCGCCGTTGCTGAAGGAGGAAGCGATGTGCTGTAAATAAATTGCCTGCAAAAATTAATACAATATTTTTTTAACTGAGCCGAACCCAATATAATTGCGCCATGGCAACCACACGCTTTTCCAAAAGTATGAATACGGGCAAAACATTTTTTTTGAAGATGCAATTGCTGCACAAGTCCTTCTCCTTTTTCGCCAATCACACCGGTTGCATGAGCCTCATCTACGATTAAATGTGCGCCGTATTTTTTACAAAGATTTGAAATTTCAATTAGCGGCGCTATGTCTCCATCCATTGAAAAAACCGATTCGGTTACAATAAAAATATTTTGATAATTTTTTGCAGAAGATAATTTTTTTTCGAGATCAATAATATTATTATGTAAAAAAGAAAATGATGTTGCAAAAGATAACCTTATTCCATCACGGATGGATGCATGGCTCAATTGATCATAAATAATTATATCGTTTTTTTGAGGAACACAACTAAGCAAGCCTGTGTTGGCATCATAACCAGAATTAAAAATTAATCCGGCACCGGCTTCGTGAAATGTTGCAATAAAAGTTTCGGCATCTTCAATACTTTTATAATTTCCTGAAAGTAGCCGTGAGCCGGTACTCCCGTGAGATAAATTTTGTGGAATGTTTTTTTCAATCAACTTATTTTTTACAATACCAAGGTAATCGTTGCTGCAAAAATCTATTTTGTTTTCATGAATCTTGAGCGTGCGCAAAGCATTTTCATTTTTTCTTTCGCTTAATTTTTTTTCTAAAAAATTTTCATTCATGCATCAAAGATAAATTGCTTATAGTTATTTTATTAATAACAGCAATCCTACTTCAAAATCATTTTTAATAAAAAATTTTCATCAAAAGTTTTGTAATTATCTTCGCAAAAAAATACGCAATGAAATTATTTACATTCTTATTATTTGTTTTCCTTTTCACAGGA
The DNA here is from genome assembly GCA_025933775.1 of Chitinophagaceae bacterium. GTDB lineage: Bacteria > Bacteroidota > Bacteroidia > Chitinophagales > Chitinophagaceae > Ginsengibacter. Next base: position 16,957 of record JAICZH010000054.1, on the reverse strand, counting down.
TTTTCATCATGCGAAAACCACATGGATATTAATGATATTCTAAAAGGCACTCCCAGCAATGCTGACAGCGTTTTACCTCATCGCTTTCCTTCACACGTGGAAAAAGATTCTTCAAAAGAAGCTTTGCCAAAAGTGTTAACCACCCGTTGAAATTTTTTAAGCCTGAATGCAAAATTTATCAGCCGATACAAAAAATATTCTCGGGCTTCAGTTAGTTACCGATCCAAGATGGGTAAATCTTGCGGCTATATCGCTTGAAGAAATATTAACTGACCATGCATGGTGTGAGCAAAAAGCAGCAACAAGTTGCATTTCCCTTATTTCAAAATATAATGATAAAGAAAAACTGGTAAATGAACTGGCGCCGGTGGTTACAGAAGAATGGGGACATTTTCGGCAGGTACTAACGGAGATGCATAAACGCAATTTGCCATTGGGCAGGCAACGAAAAGATGTGTATGTAAATAAGTTACTCGATTTTCAAAAGAAAGGCGGCTCGCCCGAAGAAAGATTTTTAGACCAACTGCTTACTATGGCGCTTATAGAAGCCAGAAGCTGTGAGCGTTTTAAAAGACTGAGCGAAGGACTAACGGACACGTATATGCGAAAATTTTATCGTAAATTTATGGAAAGTGAAGCAGGGCATTATACTTTATTTATTAATCTCGCCCATGAGTACGTTGATAAAGAAAAAGTAAAAAAAAGATGGAAGGAATGGATTGTGTATGAAACTAACATAATGCTGAATATGGAAGTTCGCGGCGACAGAATACATTAAATATAATTAATAATTTTTTTTATTTCACAACTTACTATTCACAACTCACAACTCACAACTCACCATCATGTCCGTAAATAAAGAAGTAAAAAAAATTACTACCCACACTTTGCTAAAGATGAAAGAGTCCGGCGAGAAAATATCTATGATTACTGCGTATGATTTTTCATTTGCAAAAATTTTTGACGATGCCGGTATTGATATTATATTGGTTGGAGACAGCGCCAGCAATGTAATGGCAGGTCATGAAACTACATTGCCTATTACGCTTGAGCAAATGATCTATCATGCATCATCAGTGGTACGCGGATGCCATCGTTCCTTAATTGTAGTGGATCTTCCTTTTGGAAGTTACCAGGGCAATAGTAAAGAAGCATTAAATTCTACCATAAGAATTATGAAAGAAACAGGCGCTCATGCTATAAAATTAGAAGGCGGCGAAGAAGTGCTGGAATCGGTGAAACGCATTTTAAGTTCAGGAGTTCCCGTAATGGGACATTTGGGTTTAACGCCGCAATCAATTTATAAATTCGGCACTTATACTGTGAGAGCAAAGGAAGAAGAAGAAGCAGAAAAATTAAAACGCGATGCCATGCTTTTGCAGGAAGCGGGCTGCTTTGCAATTGTGCTTGAAAAAATTCCGGCATCGCTTGCAAAAGAAGTTACTGAAAAACTTACGATACCAACAATTGGGATTGGCGCCGGCGCTGATTGTGATGGACAGGTGCTTGTAATGCATGATATGCTTGGCATTAATACAGAATTTAAACCACGTTTTTTAAGAACGTATTTAAACCTTCACAAAGATGTTACCAACGCAGTTCATAAATATATTGATGATATAAAATCAAAAAATTTTCCTAATGAAAATGAGCAATACTAATTATCCAATAATAATTTTTATTTTCTTTTCATTTACTGCATCTACATTTTCCCATTTTCTTGTTTGAAAAAAATGAATAGTCATCGTTCCGTTGCTATTGGCTTTAATCGTAAAAACTTCATCTGCGCTGGTTCCCATATTTTTTTGCGTGAGTGGTTCATTAAGCACAAAATCTTTTGAGACTGTTATTAAATTTTTATCACCATCAATGTTATAATTCCATTCGAAACCCGCAGTGGCAAGGCCTTTCAATTTTATAGAAGTGGTTTCTCCACGTTTTAATTTTATTTCTTCAGTGTTATCAACAGGCATAAATTTTTTTTTATAAAAAAGTTTATCACAAATTATAAAATAAAAAGGAACCCCTTTATAAAATCAGAGATTCCTTTCAATGTAAAAATTATATTCACACAATTCGTATTGTCCAGAAGTCATCGCACAAATTGGCGCTGGTGATATAACTATACGGCATGTAGAAATATCCTTTTGCTCCCCAGCCCGTTCCCCATGAATTTCTTATGATGGCTACCCGTTGGCTATCATCATAACCAACTGCCACTACTGCATGTCCGCCGATTACTTTTTCTTTTGGCTTTGGCATTGGCATCATGCCGGTGTTTGCTACAGCGTGGCTTTCAAAACTTTCATAAACAGTAAAACCAAACACAAAAGGAAAGCCTTGCGATAAGCAAGATTGCAATTGCGGAAGATTGGTATTGGTTAATCGCAAATAACTTTTTACCGTATTTTTCACTGCATCGTTATAACATTTTTGCGAAGGCTTTTGTGTAAATTTATTTACATCATAAGGCCATTCTTTTTCGGGGCAAATGCCTTGCTTATTTAATGATTTTATTCCATCTCTTATATAAGCGCCGCTATCAGAATTAACCGTATTTTCCATTACTCTTTCATTGTAATACAAAAACAATCTTGAAGGCATAAAGTCTTTTAGCTTTTGTTTTTTTCTGGCAAATTCAAAAGCGCCGGAAAGTGCATTGGCCGTGCAACTACCCAATGGGCCTTGATTATACACTGGCGGACATTTGGACCTTAAATCAACTTTCGGCAGCAGTTTTTTCATTACCTGCATAGGCGCCGAATACATTAAATCTCGTTGATCGGGAAGATCGGGCACCCATCCAAAACCAAATGATGTTTTTTGTGATGATCTTTTTGATTTGCTCATAATAAAAATAATTTAGAAGATTAAAAAAATTTAAAAAAAATTTTTAAAAGTGTAATTAAAGGATAGCTGATAAGTGGAGTAGAAATTTTAATCAGGATAAAACCAGGCTACAAAACTTTAGGTCTTTAAAAGTAATAAGAATAAAAATTAAATGCAAGCGGCTTGCGTTATAATGTTTTGAGTGGTGATGTTTTTTATTTGATGATTTATCAAATTGTTTGCTCTCACATTCCAATTTTATTTTAAACCACTGATGTTATTTTATTAAATTGCTTGTAAATATTTTATGTTTTTTATGGCAAATAGTTATACCCAACTTCATATCCAATTTATATTCGCAGTAAAATATAGGACTGCAATGATTAATAAGGAATGGAAAGAAAGATTACATCAATATATCACAGGCATTTTTAAAAATAATAATCACAAGATGCTTCAAATAAACAGCATGCCCGATCATATTCATATTTTTATTGGAATGAGGCCACATCAATCCATTTCATCATTAGTGCAAAATGTAAAATCGGAAAGCACAAAATGGATTAAGGCGCAAGGTTTATGTCCACAATCATTTTCATGGCAGGAAGGTTATGGTGCTTTTTCTTATGCAAGAGTCAGGTAAATAATGTGATATGATATATTCAAAATCAGGAAATTCATCACCGGAAAGAAACATTTCTGGATGAATATAAAAAGTTTTTAACTGCATTTGAAATTGATTGGAATGAGCAATATATTTTTAAAGAATTGGAATAGCACCATGCGTTCCTACGGAACGCCGCTCGCAACAATTGAATGCTACCTATCAAATGTTCCGATGGAACATAATAAATAATTTATGGGTTTTTTGTTCCATAAGAACAATGGATGGGTAGCACAAAGTACCAATTTGGGTCGTTCCGTAGGAACGATTGGCGCTTTAATTTTGTTTTTATAATTCTTTATCAAAAAATATTTGCGGTAATACAATTTAAAATAATTAAAATAATTTGGAAAAGCACCATGCGTTCCTACGGAACGCCGCTCGCAACAATTGACAATGCTACCTATCAAATGTTCCGATGGAACATAATAATTAATTTATGGTTTTTTTTGTTCCATAGGAACAATTGATGGGTAGTAGCGCATGGGAATTATTTGGGGTCGTTCCGTAGGAACGATTGGTGCTTTATTTATTCCTTACTATTTTTTATTAAAAAATTCATAAATAACCTAACAACAATTCATTCTTCCAAACATCCTAATTTTACCCAAAAAAATATAACATGGATTTTTTAAAACGATTACAAATTAATTCTGATAACAAAGGTGTATCAACAGGAAATAAATGGCTGAATCATTCACGCGAAAAAATAAATTCTTATTCTCCGGTTGATGGAAAGTTAATTGCAACGGTAAGCATTTGCAATAAAAAAAATTATGATGCAGTAATAAACGCTGCACAAAAAGCTTTTGATGAATGGAAACTTTGGCCTGCGCCAAAACGTGGTGAAATTGTACGGCAAATAGCAAATGAATTAAGAAAAAATAAAAATGATTTAGGCAAATTAGTAAGTTATGAAATGGGTAAAAGTTTGCAGGAAGGAATGGGCGAAGTGCAGGAGATGATTGACATCTGCGATTTTGCTGTTGGCTTATCAAGGCAACTTTATGGATTAACGATGCATAGCGAAAGACCAGGGCATAGAATGTATGAACAATATCATCCGTTGGGAATTGTGGGAATAATTTCTGCATTTAATTTTCCCGTAGCGGTATGGAGCTGGAACTGCATGGTGGCAATGGTTTGCGGCGATGTGTGCGTATGGAAGCCATCAGAAAAAACACCATTGTGCGGCATTGCTTGCCAAAAAATAATTGCAAAAATTTTTAAAGAAAATAAAGTTCCTGAAGGCGTATGCAATATTATTACCGGCGCAAGAGAACAAGGCCAATGGATGAGCGAAGATAAAAGAATGGCATTAATTTCTGCAACAGGCTCTACCAGGATGGGAAAAGCAATAAGTTCAATCGTTGGTGCAAGATTGGGAAGATGTTTATTAGAACTTGGCGGCAACAATGCCATCATTATTTCAAAAAATGCTGATCTCGATATTGCATTGGTGGGAAGTTTGTTTGGCTCCGTGGGCACAGCAGGCCAGCGATGCACCACCACACGCAGATTAATTATTCATGAAGATGTGTACGAAAATTTTAAAAAGAAATTAATAAATGCTTACAAACAATTAAAGATTGGTAATCCTTTGAAAGAAGAAAATCATGTGGGCCCATTGATTGATAAAGATGCGGTGCAACTTTATCTTAATGCAATAGACACTTGTAAAAAACAAGGAGGTAAATTTGTAGTACAGGGCGGAAGCCTTACGGGCAAAGGCTTTGAGAGCGGATGTTATGTAAAGCCATGCATTGCAGAAGTAACCAACGATATGCAAATTGTACAGCACGAAACTTTTGCGCCAATACTCTATCTTATAAAATATAAAACAATTGAAGAAGCCATTGCATTGCAAAATAATGTACCGCAGGGATTATCGAGTTCTATATTTACATTAAACATTCGCGAAGCAGAATTATTTCTTTCGCAGCGTGGAAGCGATTGTGGAATTGCTAATGTAAACATTGGAACCTCGGGCGCAGAAATTGGCGGCGCCTTTGGTGGCGAAAAAGAAACCGGCGGTGGCCGCGAAAGCGGCAGTGATGCATGGAAGGCCTACATGCGCCGGCAAACCAACACCATCAATTATACTGATGCGCTACCGCTTGCGCAAGGGATTAAGTTTACGGTGTGAATTCATTTTAAAATAATAATAAATAAAAGGTTCGTGTGCCACGAATCTGTGCAAAAGTGTGAGGGTGGTATGACATATTTCTACAGTGTTGTTTACTGCTATTTCGGAACAGCGAATTGATATGCTAAAAGTTTGTATGTGCTATTAGTCTTTTCCATTGTAACTTTCTCTTTTGAGTTATTATCTGCACCATAATATATTGAATAAAAATCACCTCTTGTATTATCAATTTGATTGTACATAATTCTACCTTCAACTTTTGTATGAGCCGAAGATTTATAAATCGTATTTCGCTCTTTTAGCATATTTATAAATTGTTCTTTACTGGCATACTTTTCAAGAAGAGGATCCCTCTGTTTCCAAATACTATCGTAGTCTTGTTGATTCATTAACTTAATGTAATAATAGCCCTTACTTATGGCTGTATCAATTATCTTTTCTTTGATTTTATATTCCGGTAATTTATTTGTTATAAAATGATCAAACAAATTGACCAATTCATTTTTCTTTTCTATCGCCTTATTTTGTAAATAAAGTCTGAACGTTACCTCTTTAGTATCTGAGGCAACGAATTCTTGCCAACTAATATTTTGTAAATAAGATGGGTCAACTATTTTTAAAGAGTCTTTAATTAATTCTGCATAATCATAATACATTAAATCCTTTCCGATTTGTATATTTTTTTCAGGGTCATTATAGAGATTTATTTTTTCAAGAATGAAAAACTCTCGTGTATTAAAACTACATTTTATAAATAAGCAAAGGAGAAAAGTCAACAAAAAGAACTGATATTGTTTCTTCATAATCACAAATTAAATTAGACAAGCAAGCACTAAACAGTTTTATCATACTAAAATATAATTTTTTAAACAATACGCAATAGTTGATAAAATTGATTTTATTGGAATTTAGTTCGGGTTATACATACCATCAACTTTTTTTACAGAATTAATAATAAAGGGATGTATATAATTTTTGTTTACAGGCGTTGAAGGAAATTTTATAAAGTAATATCGCATAGGCAGTATTACATAGGCTTTTACTTTTTTTCCATCTTGTGTAGCAGGTATCCAGTCAGGTGCGCTCATAACACCTTTCCTTATTGTTTTTGCAATTTGGGTACCTTTAAGTGTTAAGGCTTCTGCATCGGATATTTTACCATCCGTATTCACGATAAATCGTACAACGCAAACACCATCTCTGAAATGATTTCCTAAATTTTTATTTACATATTCATTTATATATTTATCCCATGCTTCAGGGCCTTCCTGAAACGATGGAGCTATTTCAGGGTTTGTAAAAATATTATTGGTATCTCCTTCTTCTTTACCATAAAGAGGTATAGTAACGTCTGATGTAATTTTTCTGTTACTATAATAAACAGTTCGCTTTTTCCCATTTGCATAGTCAGTCATTACCTTTATTCCAAGGTCGCCCTCTGGCTGATAACCTATAAAAGTTTCGGAAGTTTTTGCTCCAAAAGAATACAGGGCTGAATCAACAATCTGGCCTACATTGTCCCACTCAAGCCATAAGCCATTTTTTTTACCCAACAAAAAATTACCACGAACTTTTTTGTGATCCCCTGAATAAAAGGATTCGAATTCACCACTGCATGTTTGCAATGTAGAATCAGTAAAATGGATAGAGAAGACCTTGTAAGTATTTTCATAATAATGATGCAGGTTATTATGAACTGTAAGTTTTATTAAATTATTTTCAGAAGTGATTTTGCCAAAATATTTTGCTTCGTCCGATTCAACAGGATTAAAATTATCATCAAAATAATATTTTCTTTGTTTGTCTTTGGTTATCCCAACTATTGAAGGATAAAATTCTTCAGATACTTCTTTTATAGCAGCAACCGGCTTTCCATTTTTTGTTGCAGGCAGCCATGATATGGTTTGAATAGCATTTCTCATAGTGTTTGCAAAATAATTGTTATCACAATAAATAGTTTCAAAGTCAGATGCGTTTCCATTTTTATCAACTTTAAATTTTAAACTGCATGCGCCTGATGTTCCGCGTAATATCAGTTCAAATTTTTGTTGTTCAAACTGGTATTGAAAAAAATCATTCATGGCGGTGTCACTTCCGGGAAATGCTACTTCTTCATCCGGATTAGTTACCACAATATCTTCTCCCACTTTTATGCTGTCTGTTATATCTCGTGGCAAAGGTTGTTCATGATCATCAAACCGGGTGCGTATCGTGCTGCCGTCTATAAAATTATCTTTTATAATATAAAGTAGTTTTCGGTTTATATAATCATAATAATAGTTAACAGAAGAATCAGGCTCTCCATTTTTGTACCATGCTGTATCCATTAATTTGTGATCAAGGTTCCATTTAACCCAAACTCCATCAGGCTTTCCTTTTTTGTAATAATTTAAATTTTCTACATTCCCATTTTTATAATAAGATATAAAAATGCCATCCATTACCGACAAGGTAGAATCAGCGTATTGAGCGCTGAAAATAAGATAATGATCTTTCTTATTATATAAATCCAGTCGGAAAAGATTATTATCCCATTTGCCTTCTCCCAAATAGGTTGACTTTGATTTGGTAGATAATTTCAAGTCATTATCAAAATAATAAATAGCAGGTTTAACTTGAGAAAATAAATTGAAGCAAAAGAGTAACAGCACTATCAGAAGTAAATTACCTTTCATAAACAGTTTTATCATGCTAATATATATTTTTTTAAAACAATAACGAATAGTTTGGAATACATGTTGTGCTTTCTTTTTTAGTGTTGATATGTATTGTTTCATTAACAAAAAAATTCTATAATAATTTATAAGCGGCGTTATTTATTAAATTAATTTATAAATATTTGTAGATTCTAAAATTAAAAAGCATTTGTATGAAATTAAAAATGACACAATTTTTTATAGCTATATTTTTTATAGCAACGATTCCTTTTACCGGTTTCTCACAGGGTAATTCAGAGAAAGCCACTGCACCTCACAACTGGCATGAACTGGATAAAGCTGAAACCGGATACAATGGAATAAGCCTTGATAAAGCATACCAGTTTTTAAAAAACAGAAAGCCCAAAACCGTTGTGGTTGCTGTAATTGATAGTGGCGTAGATACTACACAGGAAGATTTAAGACCGGTGCTTTGGCATAATCCCGGTGAGATACCCGGCAATGGAATTGATGACGATCACAATGGTTATGTAGATGATGTTTATGGCTGGAATTTCATTGGCGGCAAAGATGGAAAAAATGTACACCAGGATTCTTATGAAGGCGCCCGAGTTTACTGGAAGCTGCGCGAAAAATTTGGCGATAGTATTCCTGATACTACCAATATGAATGCTGACCAAAGAAAACAAGTGGATGAATACATTCGTGCAAAAGATAAAATAGTGGGCAGTGTAGATCCCAAAGAATTGATGTTTATGAAAAAAATATTGCCGATGTTGCAAAGAGGCGATTCAGTAATTGCAAAAGATTTAGGCAAAAAAGAATTTAGCGGCAATGATTTAAAAACATATTCATCAAATGATATTGATGCAAAAACAGCAAGCAATATTTATCTCAATATTTGTAAGATGAACAGCGATTATGAAATTACAAACACCGATATACTTAACGATTTAGAAGGACAGATTCGCAAAGCAGATGCAGCAGATGCGCCGCCCGAAAATTTTCGCGGAGAAATTGTAAAAGATAATGAAAATGATATTAATGATCGCTATTATGGCAATAACGATGTAATGGCCGGCACGCCTTCGCATGGCACACATTGCTCCGGCATAATTGCTGCTGCCCGCAATAATGGAATTGGTATGGATGGCATCGCCAACGATGTAAAAATAATGATGGTGCGTGCTGTGCCAGATGGGGATGAGCATGATAAAGATATTGCCAATGCTATTCGATATGCTGTTGATAATGGCGCACAAATTATAAGCATGAGCTTTGGAAAAGATTTTTCGCCGGAAAAAAATTGGGTGGATGATGCAGTAAAATATGCCCAAAGCAAAGATGTTCTTTTGGTACATGCTGCGGGGAATGATCACAAAGACATTGATACGGCAGCCAATTTTCCCAATCCTGTTTTTATTGATAATTCAGGGCGGGCAAAAAATTTTATTACAGTAGGCGCCAGTGGCGATTCTACCAATGGTGGCTTTACTGCCAGCTTTAGTAATTATGGAAAAGATGAAGTGGATGTTTTTGCGCCTGGCGTAAATATTTATTCAACGCTTCCCGGCGGAAATAAATATGGCAACTATTCCGGCACAAGCATGGCAGCGCCAGTGGTGGCGGGTGTTGCAGCGTTAATATTAGAATATTTTCCTGATCTTACTGCAGAGCAAATAAAATATGTGATTGATAAATCGGCTACGCCAATAAAAGAAAAAGTTATTTTGCCCGGCACACAAAAAACATTGGGTGGAGACGAAGTACCAGAGATGGTAAATCTTTCCGACATTTCAATAAGTGGCGGCGAAGTAAATGCATATAACGCAGTAAAACTTGCATCTACGTTAAAAGGTGAAAGAGACATGAAAAATAATATCCTTCCAAAATCGAAAGTAAAAAAAGAAAAAAGAGGATAACGTTTGCAAATAAATTTTATCGAAAAAAATCCGCTGTATAATATGCTGTGGATTTTTTTTAACCTCACCCCTCCCGATAGCCATCGGGATCTCCTAAGAGAGGGCCTTGAAGTTCACTACCAGAAAGGATTAGCATCGAATCTTTTAAATTTTGCGGCAATCGTAATTTAAAATTTAAATTTGTTAATCAAAAAAATTTATTATGAACAAGCCCTCCCCTTCTACGTATCCTGAATATTTTCAACGATACATTAATCAGGTAAAAGAAGATGATTTAAAACTTGCATTTAAAAATCAAATGCCTGCTGCTGAGATTTTTTTTCAATCAATTAATGAAGAATTATCAAAGAAAAAATATGCTGAAGGCAAATGGAGCATCAAAGAAGTATTGCAGCACATCATAGATGCAGAAAGGGTTTTCACGTATCGCGCCATGTGCTTTGCCAGAAAAGAAGAAAATATACTTCCTTCATTTGATGAAAATAATTATGCAAATAATTCAAATGCAAACGGCAGGCAATGGAAGAGTTTAATTGAAGAATTTACTGCAACACGTAAGTCAACTCAATATTTATTTAATAGTTTTAATGATGAATCATTGAACACGATTGGCAAAGCAAGTAATTATACAATAAGCGTTGCAGCGATTGGATTTGTAACTGTTGGCCATCTTACACATCACATACATATTATACAGGAGAGATATCTTGGAGTGTAGGTTTCAGGGTAAAAGGCCTGTAGTTTAAGATAGAACTTAGTTTTCAGAATTGGTATCTTCATTTAAAAAATCAGTGTGAAAATATTTTCCGCTTCGCAAATAAAAGATTGGGATACATACACTATTAAAAATGAACCCATCGCTTCTATTGATTTAATGGAACGCGCTGCAAAGGCTTGCTCAGACTGGATTACAAACAAATGCAAACAAACAAATACATTTAAAATATTTTGCGGCAAAGGCAATAACGGTGGAGATGGCTTAGCAATTGCAAGATTATTAATTGAAAAAAAGTTTTCGGTTTCAGTTTATATTGTTGAAGCTAATTCTAAAGGTTCCCTAGATTTTCAAATAAACTTAGAGCGATTAAAAAAAATTTCACCTGCAATTTATTTGTTACAAACCCCAAAAGATTTCCCTGAAATTAAAAATGAAATTATTATTGATGCTTTGTTTGGAACAGGACTGAACAAAAAACCTTCCGGCATCTTTCAACAGCTAATTGATTATTTAAACAAAGCCAAAGCAACTATAATTTCCATTGATATTCCCAGCGGTTTGTATGGCGATAAAAGTTCAGAAGGAAATTCGTGTATGCATTCCCGTTATACGCTTTCTTTTCAGCAACAAAAGTTATCTTTTTTATTGGCAGAGAATGAGCATTATTGCGGAAAAGTTGTGATTTTAAATATTGATCTTTCACAAAAATATTATGAGCATGAGAAATCTTTATTTGAATTAATTGATATAAATCGTATTCATAAAATTTATACCAAACGGAATGAATTTGCCAATAAAGGAAACTTCGGGTACGCATGCCTGTTAGCCGGCAGTTATGGAATCATGGGCGCTGCCATAATGAGTGCCAAAGCATGTTTGCGCAGCGGTGTGGGAAAATTAACTGTTTATACATGCAAACAAGGTTATACTATTTTGCAAACTGCAGTGCCTGAAGCGATGTGCAAAACATTTGGAAATACTTTTATTAAAGATGTTACCAACTTAAATGATTTTGATACATTAGGAATTGGGCCTGGAATAGGAAAACATCCATCGCATAAACAATTATTGCAAACCATTTTCAAAAATTTTAAAAAGCCAATTGTAATAGATGCTGATGCTTTAAATGTTTTAAGTAAATATCTTTCTTTATATAAATCCATTCCATCGCAAAGTATTATAACTCCGCATCCGAAAGAGTTTGAAAGATTATTTGGCAAAACAAGAAATGATTTTGCAATGATTGATCTTGCATTGCAAAAAGCAAAAGAGCTGAATATTTTTATTGTGTTGAAAGGACATCATACATTAATTGCAACGCCGGATGGTAAAGGATTTTTTAATTCCACAGGAAATGCCGGAATGGCCACAGCAGGCTCTGGCGATGTACTTACAGGAATTCTTACAGGATTGCTTAGCCAAAAATATTCACCGCTTCATGCATGTATGCTCGGTGTGTATCTTCATGGATTAGCAGGAGATGTTGCTGCAAAAAAATTATCAAAAGAAGCGATGATTGCAGGAGATATAATTGATAATTTGGGGGAAGCTTTTTTGCAGACCTCACTCCGAAGGAGAGGAACAAAATCTGTTTGAATATTCTTTTATTATTGTTGTTGCCAACTACCTTTGCACAATTCACAACTCACGATTCACAACTCTCTTTATACGTACAAAAAAAATTTGTTTGTAGTATAAAAATATTATTTTTGTATTTTAAAAATAAAATTATGGATAACAAGATCACTTTAAGCTTTGATGAAAATATTATTGCACGGGCAAAAAAATATGCCGAGAAAAATGACGTGAGCCTTTCGCGTTTGATAGAATTTTTATTAAAAAAAGTTACTTCCAATAATTATACCTCCTTTGAAGATTTTCCCATTTCCGATTGGGTTCAGGAAGTTGCAAAAGGTGAAGCAGAATATCAAACAAAAGCAAAAAGAAACAGAAAGGAAGCCAAAGAAGAATTTTTTAAATCAAGAAAATGAAAATATTTCTTGATGCCAATATTTTAGTTTCTGTTTTAAATAAAGAATATCCTCTTTTTACTTATACTTCGAGAATATTAAGTCTCGCCGATAGAAAGAAATTTATTTTATTTACATCACCTGTGTGCTTAGCCATTGCATTTTATTTTGCCGAAAAAAAAAATAAAAGTGTTTCAGCAAAAAATAAAATACAAATTTTGTGTGAGCATATAAATATTACGGCTACTACAAGAAGCACGGTTTTCAATTCATTGCAAAACCCTGCTGTAAATAACTTTGAAGATGGCCTGGAATATTATTCGGCTTTAGAAAATAAATGTGATTGCATTGTTACAGAAGATATTGATGATTTTTATTTTTCCAAAATAGAAGTAATCAAAAGCGAAAATTTTTTTGATAAATACTTATCAAAATAGCTGTGCAACTAATCTGCTAATTAGCTAATAATTCCTATTTTTGCCACCCAAAAAATTAAGTAATAACTGAAATATGGATAATTTGATTTACGTAATTCCGGCGATAGGTATTGTTGGTTTACTTTATACGTTTATAAAATTTGCCTGGGTAGATAAGCAAGACGCGGGGAATGAAAAAATGAAAGAGATCAGCGCTTACATTGCCGAAGGAGCTATGGCATTTTTAAAAGCAGAATGGAAAATCCTTTCTTACTTCGTTGTAATTGCAGCAATTCTTTTAGGCATAATGGGCTTTAGCAGCGCCAACAGTAGTTGGAGCATTGCCATATCTTTTATATGCGGAGGTTTTTTTAGTGCGCTCGCTGGTTTTATTGGAATGAAAGTGGCCACCAAAGCAAATGTGCGCACAACACAGGCTGCACGCACCAGTTTGGCAAATGCATTGAAAGTATCTTTTACCGGCGGAAGCGTGATGGGGCTTGGAGTTACGGGCTTAGCGGTGTTAGGTTTAGGTTCTTTATTTATTATTCTGAAATTTATTTTTGCGCCACATGCAGCTGCTAATAGTTTTGAAATGGAAAAAACTATTGAAATCTTAACAGGTTTCAGTTTGGGTGCGGAAAGTATAGCGATGTTTGCAAGAGTTGGCGGAGGTATTTATACAAAGGCTGCAGATGTAGGTGCTGACCTGGTTGGAAAAGTAGAAGCCGGTATTCCGGAAGATGATCCAAGAAATCCTGCTACCATCGCAGATAACGTGGGCGATAATGTAGGCGATGTTGCAGGTATGGGCGCTGATCTTTTTGGTTCTTATGTAGCAACGATTCTAGCAACAATGGTATTGGGGAGAGAAACATTTTCTGCTGATGCTTTGGGTGGAATGGCTCCGATATTATTACCGATGTTGATTGCATCCATGGGAATTATATTTTCTATCATTGGTACATTTTTCGTAAAGATTTCTGATAGCGCGGGTTTGCATACATCTGTTGTACAGAAAGCATTGAATATGGGTAACTGGGGCACGATTGTAATTACTGCCATCGCTTCTTATTTTCTGGTAATGTGGTTGCTTCCCGATTCTATGACTTTAAGAAATTATGAGTTTACAAAATATGGAGTATTCGGAGCGATAATCGTCGGTTTAGTTGTTGGAACTTTAATCAGTTTTATTACTGAATTTTATACAGCTATGGGCAAAAGGCCTGTGCTTACTATTGTTCGGCAATCTTCTACAGGCCATGCTACCAATATTATTGGCGGATTAGCTGTAGGTATGGAAAGCACTTTATTTCCTATTTTGGTTCTTGCTTCAGGAATTTATCTTTCATATTGGTGTGCCGGTTTATACGGTGTAGCAATTGCTTCAGCGGGTATGATGGCAACCACTGCGATGCAATTAGCCATTGATGCATTTGGCCCAATTGCCGATAATGCAGGTGGCATTGCCGAAATGTGTGAATTGCCAAAAGAAGTTCGTGAAAGAACCGATATACTTGATGCGGTAGGCAATACAACAGCAGCAACGGGTAAAGGTTTTGCCATTGCTTCTGCGGCCTTAACTTCTCTTGCATTATTTGCTGCCTTTGTAGGAATTGCAAAGATTGATGGCATTGATATTTACCGCGCAGATGTATTGGCCGGCTTATTTGTTGGCGCAATGATTCCATTTATTTTTTCATCTCTTGCCATCCGCGCGGTAGGCCAGGCGGCAATGGCTATGGTTGAAGAAGTGCGCAGGCAATTCAGAACCATACCAGGTATTATGGAAGGAAAAGGAAAACCTGAATATGAAAAATGTGTTGCCATCTCAACAAATGCTTCTATTAAAAAGATGATGTTGCCGGGAGCGATAGCATTGCTTTCGCCGGTTATCATTGGATTTATTTTTGGCCCTCAAGTATTGGGCGGTTTTTTAGCAGGCGCTACAGTAAGCGGGGTATTGATGGGAATTTTTCAAAACAACGCAGGAGGCGCATGGGACAATGCAAAAAAATCTTTTGAAAAAGGAGCGCTCATTAATAATGAAACTCATTTCAAAGGCTCGGAGCCGCATAAGGCTTCAGTTACAGGAGATACAGTTGGTGATCCTTTTAAAGATACATCAGGGCCAAGTATGAATATTTTAATAAAATTAATGAGTATTGTTTCATTAGTAATTGCTCCTACCCTAGCAAAAATTCATCAAACCAGCATTGAAAAAGACAGGCAACTTAAAATTGAAACTTTGCAAATGCTTGACAGAACGACTACATCAAATACTGCAAATGATTACCAAAAAACATGGGCGCTTGAAGTAAATGGCTCCGTAAACAAGAGTACCATTGAAAATAATGTGAGCAAATTATTAGATGCTTTGCAGGCAGACAAGCTTATTAATCGTTCCACAAATACAGTTGCAGTTCGCAATAACTGGCTTTATATTGATGATGTAAAAGAAACACCAGAAATTAATAACAGGTATTTATCTTACTTTGAAGATAAAGGTGATTTTATAGCCAAACAAAATGTAAACAATAATAAAAAGTAAAAAGAAAAAATTTTACAAAGCCAGGAAAAAAATTCCTGGTTTTTTTATGTGCAAATTTTTTATGTATGTTTATTTATTATTAAAAAAATTAAAAATTAAATTTTTTAATATAAATGCAAAATAAATATCACGTAACTATAAACGACGCAATTGAACTTTTAAATAAAAATAAATTTGTAAAAGTAATAGCCGATGGAAATATGTCGGTGGAATATTTTGTTCCAAAAAATATTGATGAACAAAAACCTCACACAAAAGATGAGTTATACATCATTGCTTTCGGAACCACTCAATTTTTAAGAGACAAAGAAATTATAAATTGCGGGGCAGGCGATGTAATTTTTGTGCCTGCAAAAATGGAACACCGGTTTATAAATTTTTCTGATAATTTTGCAACGTGGGTTATTTTTTACGGCGAAGAAACAGACTGATTAATTTCGGCTTCTTGCAAAACCTTTCTGCAAGTGAGTTTTAAAAGATTACACTTATCGCCTTTTTGTTGCCGTCAGGCATTTTTATTTCTAATTGATACAATCCTTTTGGAATATTTTTTTGAGGGCTTATGTTTTCAATTTTGCTTCCACCCGTATATTGAATTGTTTTTGTCATCAATGTTTGCCCAAAAGAATTAATTAAAGCAATTTCATATTTTCCTACGCATTCATTTACCAATTGGAGGTTTAAATTATTTTCAGAAGCAGGATTAGGGAAAATATTGATGCGTTGATTTTCATTTCCAAAATATAATTTCATTACATTGCTGTAATTAATTTTACCATCGCTGTTTACAGCTTCAATCCTGTAATAATTATAACCTTCCGCGGGATGTGCATCTATCCATTCATAATTATTAATTGTTGTATTCCTTGCATTAATATCGGCAATATTTGTAAAATTATTTCCTGAAGAAGATTTTTGTAAATTATATTCTTTAAGCGAAGTTTCATTTGCAGTTGCCCAATCTATTTTTATAGAATTATTATATTTAGATGCCTGAACAGATGTAAAAGTTAATGGCAGCGCGGCAAAGGTAGGCGTACTGAATACTACCATAAAACGATCGGGTGCATAAGAGCCGGGATCG
>JAICZH010000021.1 GCA_025933775.1 Chitinophagaceae bacterium | reverse complement strand
CGGCCTATGGCGTCTATTTCATCAATAAAAATAATGCACGGCGCTTTTTCTCTTGCCTGCTTAAACAAATCTCTTACCCGGCTGGCGCCCACACCTACAAACATTTCTACAAAATCACTTCCACTGAGGCTAAAGAAAGGAACTTGTGCTTCGCCAGCCATCGCTTTTGCCAACAAAGTTTTACCGGTTCCGGGAGGACCTATCAATAAAGCTCCTTTCGGAATTTTTCCGCCAAGTGCGGTATATTTTTTTGGCGTTTTTAAAAAATCTACAATCTCCATTACTTCTACTTTTGCTTCATCAAGGCCGGCTACATCGCTGAAATTTATATTTACTTTAGCGCCTTTATCAAAAAGAGTGGCTTTGGATTTTCCGATATTAAAAATTCCGCCGGGGCCACCTGCGCCGCCGCCAGCGCCCACTTTGCGCATCATCATTATAAATAATAAACCTATTAATAAAATGGGTAAAAGTGTGGTTACTATCTGGCTGAATAATTCGCCTTCATCGCCCGGCTTATCGGGGACCCGTTTTACTTCGGGGTTGTCTTTATAAAATTGAAGCATTTCTGCTGCAAAAGTTTCATCTTTTATAATACCAAAGTAAGCCTGTGGCGCAGGCATTTTTTTTACCGCATCATAATCATTGCCAAAAATATTTTTATAAAACGCAGCATTGGTTTCTAATGCTTGCGGATTAATAAAAACGCGAACCAATTTTTTATTACCAACGGTTTTTATTTGGTCAACATCGCCTTGCTTGAGCATGGCGAAGAACTGAGTGTTTTCTATTTCTACTCCATTGTTCGAGGGCCTGTATAAATTGTATCCAATAATTGCCGCAAAAATTATTGCATACACCCAATAAATACTAATGCGCGGACGTTTTTTTGGATCATTGTCAATCCCTTTGTTATTGTTATTAATAGGATTGAGTTTTGGAGGTATTATTTTCTTTTTCTGTTCTTCAGTTGCCATATATGCTTGCCTTGCAATATTTATTTTTTTTATTCCGTAATTATAACGGATTTTTTTGGGTTTTGATTTAAAAAAGTTATATAAAGTTTTTAATATTCTGCTACCGGTGCATCGCTCCACATTTCTTCAAGTCTGTAAAATTTTCTTGGTTCGGGTAGCATTATGTGAACCACCACATTTACGTAATCAATCAATATCCATTGTTCACCCTGCCAGCCTTCATGCTTATAAGGCAATTCGCCGCATTTTTTTTTCACTTCCATTTCTGCAAAATCGGCAATTGCTTTAAGCTGAATATTATTTGAAGCTTCGCAAATGATAAAAAAATCGCATACCGCTTCGGGTATTTTTCTTAAATCGAGGCTGATGATTCTTTCTCCTTTTTTTTCCTGAATGGCATTTATAATAGTCTTGAAAATTTTGCTGTTCCTGGTTAATCTTGAAAGGGAGGGCTTTTTCCTGGAATCTAATACGGTTAAATTATTCAAATGCGTTTTTTTTAGTCCAATTCTATACAATTGATATGTATATAAAATAATTTTATTATGGTAGCTTGCGGTTTTTTAAAAACTTTTATTCAACTTTTATCAAAAATACTAATTCTTTATTAATACTTTTTAATGTCGTTTGCCAATCAAAAATTAATAATTCTTGAAACAGTTGATAGTACCAACAACTATGCCATGACAATGGTTCAAAATGATGAAGTAAATAGCGGAGACGCAGTATTTGCAATACAGCAAACGGCAGGAAAAGGAAGAAGAAATAAAAGCTGGAAAAGCAACTCCGGGGAAAATATTATTTGTAGCATAATGCATGAAATGCAGTGGCAGCCGATACATAAGCAATTTGAGGTAAGCATGGCTGCGGCACTCGGCTGTTGGGATTTTTTTTCAAAATATGTTTCAAAAAATATAAAAATAAAATGGCCTAATGATATTTTTATTAATGACAGGAAGGCAGGAGGTATTCTTATTGAAAATGTTTTGAAAGGTAATTTATGGCAGTGGGCTGTTATCGGTATTGGTCTTAATATTAATCAGCAAAATTTTGATGAAGAAAATTTTAAAGCCATTTCTTTAAAAAAAATTACTGGTAAAAATTATAATGTGATTGAACTTGCAAAAGAATTACATTTTTGTGTGTTAGAAAGAATTGAAAAATTAAAATCCGGAAGTGCTGATGATTTTTTTTATGAGTACAATAAAAATTTATTTTGCCTTAATAAAAATGTACAGCTTAAAAAAGAAAATGTAATTTTTGAAACTAAAATAAAAGGCGTTTCAAAAGCAGGCGAATTAATTACAAATGATAACATCGAAAGAAGATTTCAATTTGATGAAATAGAATGGATATGTGTTTGATAAAATCAAATTTGATTTTAAAAGTTTAAAAAAAAAATTATGATTTACATCATTGCAAAACACATAAAAAATCTTTTGCTGAATTTGCATTAATTTCACCACCGATTTTTAAATAAAAAAATGAAAAATATTTTATGGCGAACGCAATACGAATGCCGCTTTTGAGCGATACAATGACGGAAGGAAAAATTGTACAATGGAATAAAAAAGTGGGCGATAAAGTAAAAAGTGACGATGTGCTTGCAGAAGTAGAAACCGACAAAGCAACAATGGAAGTGGTAGGATATGAAGCCGGAACGCTTTTATACATTGGCGTTAAAGCCGGTGAAGCAGCCAAAGTAAATGATATAATTGCAATCGTTGGCAAAGAAGGCGAAGATTATAAATCACTGCTTGGCGAAGAAAAAAATAAAGACAATAAAAAAAATAAAAAAGAAGATAAAGCGCTAAAAGATATTGATACTGCTACGAAAAAAAATGAAAATGAAGAAAAAGCAATTGCTGAAAAACAAGAAAAGCAAAGTGATAATAAACCTGCGGATGTAGCTTTGCCCAAAGACGCAAAAGTAATACGGATGCCCCTTTTAAGCGATACGATGACGGAAGGAAAAATTATACAATGGAATAAAAAAGTAGGCGATAAAGTAAAAAGCGACGATGCTATTGCAGAAGTAGAAACCGATAAAGCAACGATGGATGTGGTAGGTTATGAAGAAGGAACCCTTTTATATATTGGCGTTGAAGCCGGGCAATCAGCAAAGGTGAATAATATAATTGCCATTGTAGGAAAAGAAGGAACAGATGTAAGCGCTTATGTAAATGCAGAAAAAAATAAAAGCAATGTTCCTGAATCTAAAACAGAAACTGCAAAAGATAATCAAACAAAAGAAAGTTCAAATGCTGAAGAACAACAACCTGCAGAATCATCCGAAGAAAATGGAAGAATAAAAGCTTCGCCTCTTGCAAAAAAATTAGCAGCCGATAAAGGAATTGATATTTCTAAAGTTCAGGGAAGCGGCGATGGCGGAAGAATTATAAAAAAAGATATTGATTCGTATGTGCCGTCTGCGCCTGCAAAAGAGGAAGGTAAAAAAGTGCAACCTTTACAACCTGTTCACCCATTTGAACAAACAGGCAAAGAAAGTTATGAAGATATTCCTAACTCGCAAATGCGAAAGACTATTGCACGCCGATTAGGAGAAAGCAAATTTCAGGCGCCACATTTTTATCTCACTATGGAAATTAATATGGATAACGCCATTAACTCACGGTCATCCATAAACGAAGTTAGTCCCGTAAAAATTTCTTTTAATGATTTAGTAATAAAAGCATGTGCGATGGCGCTGCGCCAGCATCCGGCTGTGAACAGCAGTTGGATGGGAGATTTCATCAGGCAAAATAAACATATACATATCGGCTCGGCAGTTGCCATGCCTGAAGGATTGATTGTTCCGGTAATACGATTTGCCGATCAAAAATCATTATCGCAAATCGCATCCGATGCAAAAGCATTGTACGATAAAGCAAGAAATAAAAAACTGCAACCGGAAGAATTTACCGGAAATACTTTTACGGTTTCCAATTTGGGTATGATGGATATTGAAGAGTTTACTGCAATCATAAATCCGCCGGATAGCGCCATACTTGCTGTGGGCCGCATTAAAGAAATTGTTGTAAAAAAAGGTGATGGCTTTGGCGTGGCCAATGTAATGAAAGTTACACTGAGCTGCGATCATCGAAGCGTGGATGGCGCTGTGGGCGCTGCTTTCCTGCAAACGGTGAAAAAGTTTTTAGAAAACCCGGTTACAATGTTGGTGTAAAGCCCTATGTAATACATTATTTTGTCCCATTTTCTTTGATTTGTTTTTCATCTATGTAGATGTTGAAGTTAAGATATTGAAAAATTTTTGGCATAGAAATTCTAAAATTTTAGCTAACATGCATCTGCAATTTAGTTTTGTAACTTTGAATATTACTGAAGAATTCAGTTACATTAAAAAGTGAATACAACATTTCATTCCACTCTTCAATTGTTGCGTTTTCATTTCTCTTTTTTTTTAATGCCGGTTTATTTTTTTGCTCTGAGCCAACTCAATAATATAAGTTGGAATGACGCTGCCTTAATTTTTATAATCCTTCATTTGCTGGTGTATCCGGCCAGCAACGGTTACAATAGTTATATGGATAGAGATGCATCGCCCATCGGCGGTTTGAAAAATCTGCTGCAGCCAACACGCCAATTATTTGTTGTTACCGTTAGTATGGATACAATCGCAGTCGGATTAAGCTTTTTTATTTCCTGGATTTTTGCAATTGGAATTTTTTGCTACATTCTTGCATCCAGAGCGTATAGTTATAGAAAAATAAGATTAAAAAAATTTCCAATTATTGGTTATTTAACGGTAATAATTTTTCAGGGAGCGGTAACTTTTTTTTTTGGTATATCATGGAGCCGGTAGCAACCATACTTTGCAGGTACCCGTTATTGCTATGGCGGCTGCAAGCCTGCTGATTGGCGGCTTTTATCCGCTCACTCAAATTTATCAGCATGAAGAAGATCTAAAAGACGGGGTAGAAACTATCAGCTATAAATTGGGTTATACGGGCACATTTATTTTTACTGGCATTGTATATGCTTTAGCTTTTTGTATGCTGGGCTTGCAATTTTTTTTAAATGTTGAAATGAATAGCTTTATTATTTTAGAAACCATTATGCTTCCCGTGATCGTATATTTTTTTATTTGGTTTAAAAAAGTTTTAAAAAATAATGAAGAAGCAAATTTTAAAAACACGATGCGAATGAATGTGCTTGCCTCAGTTTGCAGCAATATTGGTTTTATAACAATTTTAATAATACATCTTTTTGAGTAAAATAATTTCTATAGCTACTTCAGTACCGGCTTACAGGCATGAGCAGGAACGCATTCTTACATTTATGCAAAACGTATATGCGATGAATGAAACAGATAAAAGAAAATTAAAATTTTTATATCATCAAAGCGCAATTGATACACGATATTCCGTATTGCCCGATTATAGTTTGAATGCAGATGAATGGCAATTTTATCCGGCCACTGAAAACCTGGAACCCTTTCCCAGTCTTGAATTGCGTATGAAATGGTTTAATAAAACAGCGCCCGCTCTTTCTGTAGATGCCATTGAAAAATGCATCAATAATAAAATTGATAAAGAAGAAATAACACATTTAATTACTGTAAGCTGTACCGGCATAAGCGCTCCAGGCCTCGATTTGCAAATAATGGAAGCAATGAATTTGCCGGCAAATATTTTTAAAACCTCAGTAAATTTTATGGGATGTTATGCCGCTATTCATGGGCTAAAATTAGCCGATGCCTTTTGCAAAAAAGATAAAAATGCAAAAGTGTTGGTGGTATGTACCGAGCTTTGCACACTCCATTTTCAAAAAGAAAATACTACGGATAATATTGCATCGAGCCTGCTCTTTGGCGATGGATGTGCAGCCGTTTTAATTGCGCATGATGATTGTAAAGAAGATGGTTTGAAAATAAATAATTTTTACAGCGAAGTGTCTTTTAAAGGAAAAAAAGATATGAGCTGGCAACTTTCATCTTCCGGCTTTTTAATGACGCTTTCCGGTTATGTTCCCGATTTGATTGAAGAGGATTTTAATAAACTTGTTTCTAATGCACTTCATCACGCTCAAATTGATAAAGGCGAAATCTCTCACTGGTGCATGCATCCCGGCGGAAAAAGAATTCTCAAAGCAATTGAAAAAAGTATTGACATATCTCCTGAAGACCTTAAACATTCTTACAATGTTTTAAAAAATTATGGCAACATGTCTTCGCCAACTATTTTATTTGTATTAAAAGAAATTATGAATTCACTTGGCGTTACAAAAAATAAGAAGACAAATATTTTTGGCGCTGCCTTCGGCCCGGGACTTACTTTAGAGACATTCATTTTAAGTGATGATTGATTACAAACATCGTTCATACAAAAAAGAATTGCTCGATGGAAGCAATATTCCGTTTGCTGATATTGCGCAAAATATGAAAGAGCTTGAGTTCGTGAATGCCCATCTGGGCGGCCATTCCATCACTATTAAAGGATTTAAAAAATTAGCTGGCCAGCATAAAAAAATTTCAGTGTGTGAAATCGGTTGCGGCGGCGGAGATAACTTAAATGCTTTATATTTTTTTTGTAAAAAAAATAAAATTAATGCTCACTTTATCGGGATAGATATAAATGATGAGTGCATCAGCTATGCAAAAAATAAATGCAAAATTGAAAACATACATTTTATTACATCCGATTATCGCAATGCAGATTTTAAAAACAATAAACCTGATATAATTTTTTCTTCGCTTTTTTGCCATCATTTTAGTGATGGTGAATTGATAACAATGTTGCAATGGATGAAGGATAATTCTGCGATTGGGTTTTTTATAAATGATTTGCATCGTCATCCGCTTGCTTATAATTTTATAAAATATGCAACAAAAATTTTTTCAAAATCTTATTTAGTAAAAAATGATGCGCCGCTTTCCGTGTTGCGTGGATTTGAAAAAAATGAATGGAAAAATATTTTTGAAAAAGCAGGAATTAGTAATTATACAATTCAATGGCAGTGGGCATTCCGGTATTTGATAACGGCCCTTAATCCTGAAGGGAAAAAAAATTTTTAAAATAAATTTCAAAATAAAATTTATAATTGACTCCTTCAACAGCAAATAAAAATTCTCAAATTGATTCAAAATTTTTTGATGTTGGAATCACCGGCGGTGGTCTTGCTGGCTTGTCTCTTTCTATTTTACTTGCCAAAAAAAATTATAATGTTATTTTATTTGAAAAAGAAAAGTATCCGTTCCACAGGGTTTGCGGCGAATACATTAGCCTCGAAAGCCGCAATTTTATTGCATCGCTTGGCTTTTATTTTTCAAAATTTGATTTACCGGTTATTAAAAAATTAATTGTTTCATCGCCTGATGGTAATTATATAAATGCAAATCTTGATTTGGGTGGCTTTGGCGTTAGCCGTTTTTGTATTGATAACGAATTAAAAAAATTGCCAAAGAAAATGGTGTGCATATTTTAGAAGAAACAAAAGTGAATGATATAATTTTTAAAGATGAAAATTTTAGCATTCAATATAAAAACGATGCAATCAATTGTAAAGTGGTTGCCGGTTGTTTTGGCAAGCGAAGCAATCTTGACGTAAAGTGGTCGAGAAATTTTATCAAAAAAAAGCCGGGTAAGCTCAATAATTATATAGGTGTAAAATATCACATTAAAACTTCATTTCCTTTTGACAAGATTGCATTGCATAATTTCAAAAACGGATATTGTGGTATTTCAAAAGTGGAAGGGGATGCCTATTGCCTTTGTTACTTAACAACGGCACAAAATCTGAAACAGAATAACAATTCAATTAAAGAAATGGAAAAAAATATTTTATATAAAAATCCATTTTTAAAAAAAATATTTTCTGAATCTGAATTTATTTTTCAGGAACCGGTAACCATTTCACAAATAAGTTTCAATAAAAAATCATTAATAGAAAATCATGTGCTAATGATTGGTGATGCCGCTGGAATGATAACGCCGCTGTGCGGCAATGGAATGAGCATGGCACTCCATTCTTCTAAAATTGCATTTGAATGCATCATATCTTTTTTAAATAAAAATATTACAAGAGATCAAATGGAAAATGAATATGAGCATCAATGGAAAAAAAAATTTCAGAAAAGATTGCGCACCGGACGCATGGTTCAGAAATTATTTGGCAAAGAATTTTCAACTAATATATTTATACGTTTTATAAAACCGTTTCCATTTTTAATTAATAAAATAATAAAAGCTACACATGGCAAAGAGTTTTAGTAATTTTATATCTGTGGATTCAATCCTTATAATATGTCAAATAAAAAAACATTGGTATTAGGAGCTTCGTGTAACCGTAACCGTTACAGCTATCTTGCTGTGAATGCACTCCGTGCAAAAGGCCACGAAGTAATTGCCATTGGAAAAAGAAGCGGTAAAGTAGCAGATGTATTAATTGAAACCGAACAAAAAAATATTGACAACCTTGATACGGTAACGCTTTACCTGAATCCCGAAAATCAAAAACAATATTACGATTATATAACTTCACTGCATCCCAAGCGCATTATATTTAATCCCGGCGCCGAAAATAAAGAACTTGCTGCGCTTGCCACTCAAAATAATATTACTCCACAAGAGGCTTGCACGTTGGTTTTACTAAGCACCGGCCAGTATTAATACTTCTTTTGGCCAAGTACTTTTGCTCTTATTTAATTTCTATTGATTTTTTTTTGGTTTTAGTATAATTTTTTTTTTAGCGTATCGTTTATTGCTTATCCGATACAATTGAAACCAAAATTCCATACCATGAAAAACATATCCAAATCACTGGCGCCGCTCCTGATGCTTATGATTTTTTCTTCTGCACAGGCACAAGTTGGCAGGTCTGCAAGACCCGAATTGTTTAGCAATTTTTCATCAAATATTCCGACATCTGTTCTTGAGCTCAACAAAGCTTTTAGTACCACACCCGGTTCTTCTATTCAATTAAATTTTGCCAATAAATTTTCTTTTGCAGGAACTGTTTTATCATCCGTAAAAAAATATAATAATTTATCAAGCGTTGTGATTAAATCACCCTTGATGCAAAATTCAATACTTTCTATTTCTAAAATAATTAACGACGATAATACCATCACTTATGTAGGCCGAATTATTAATGAAAAATATGCCGATGGTTATGAATTAACAAAAGATAATACCGGACAATATTCTTTTACTAAAATAAAAACAGAAGACCTTATACAAGATTATTAATCTATCTAACAATTTTTCAGCGGAAACCCTAAATCCTATACCATGAGAAAACTTTTTGTTATACTGATTCCTTTACTAACTTTATTTTCAAGCCAATTGAGTGCTCTACCATTATTGAGCAGTTTACCATCTGCAAAAGCAACTATATTTCTTGATTTTGATGGTCAATATGTGCAATCCACCTCATGGAACAGCGGTGTTCCTTTGGCCTGCGCTCCATCCGGATTAACCGATGCACAAATTATTGAAGTGTTTAATCGTGTATCAGAAGATTTCAGGCCATTTAATATTGACATTACTACCGACTCTACAATATTTTTAGCGGCGCCGCTTAACAGAAGAGTGAGAATTATTATTACTCCTACCAGTTCATGGTATCCCGGTGTTGGCGGTGTATCCTATACGGGTTCATTTACATGGGGCGATGATACGCCTGGTTTTGTTTTCCCCGACAGGCTCGGGCCTTATAATATAAAAGCAGTTGCCGAATGTTGCACGCATGAAAGCGGCCATACTGTTGGTTTATCTCACCAGGCTAAATATGATAACAATTGTAATTTGCTGGCAACATATAATACCGGCGCGGGTTCCGGACAAACTGGATGGGCACCGGTAATGGGAAATAGTTATTATGAAAATTTTTCAGGATGGTACAACGGGCCTACTCCTTACGGATGCGCAGCAGATCAGGATGCGCTTTCAATTATTACTACTTCTAATGGATTTACTTATCGCACTGATGACCATAGCGATGACCCGAACGTAAATCCAACAATTCTTTCAATAAATAATACATTAATTGCAGACAGCGGAATTATTACTACATCTTCGGATAAAGATGTTTTTAAATTGAATCTCACGCAAGCTGGCCATCTTCATATTGACGCCAAACCATTTTCGGTAGGGCCGAATAATGAAGGTGCAGATCTTGATGTAAAACTGGAATTACTTAATTCATCTTTGCAAACGCTGCAAGTATATGACCCGATAGATATTTTAGATGCATCTGTTGATACATCCTTAAATTCCGGAAATTATTTTTTAGTGGTTGAAGGCGCAGGAAATGCAAATACATCCAACTATGGAAGCCTTGGTTCCTATAATATTTCAGGATCGTTTGCTCCTTTATTTGCATTACCTATAAAACAAATAACGCTTACTGGTAAAGCTGATAAGGACAAGCACATTTTAAACTGGAATATTATTTCAGACGAACCGGTGAGCAGTGTAACTCTTGAAAGTTCTGAAGATGGAAACAATTTTACAACGCTTGTACAACTACCGCAAGGTTCACAAAATTATAGTTACACTCCTTCAATAAATCAAACAATTTATTACAGGATTAAAGCAGTTTCAGCTACTGACCAGGCTATGTATTCAAATGTGATTGTATTAAAATCAAATGCCAACAAAGAAAAATTATTTACAATTTCTACAATGGTTTATAATGAAATAAACGTGAATGCTAAAGAAGATTACAATTATAAACTGGCAGATATGAGCGGAAGAATTTTACAGGCAGGACGTGCAAAAGCCGGAACAAATACTATTAATATAAGTAACGTCCCTAACGGAGTCTATCTTATGCAAATAATAAATAATAATCAAAGACTGACAGAAAGAATTGTAAAACTGTAAGGTAGATTCATGTGTAAGTTAAGGGTCAGCGTTAGGGGCTGGCCCTTTTTGTTTTATCAATATTTGTTTAAATAAAATTTTTAAAAAACTAACGGTAACGCACACACGAAAATAAATTATTCAGCCTAATCTGTATAAAAGATAAATTTTTGCTGTTTGATATAATTAAATTTGGTAATTTTAAAAAACCTTATTTTATGTATTGGAGAAAATTTAATGGCGATGTTATTGATCTTCCTATCAAAGGCGCAGTAGAATTAGCTATTCAAAAAGAAACAAAAGCAGGATACCGCTTAAAAGTTTGTATTGGCACCGATAGCCAGGTAAAAGGCGCTGACACAGAGTTTGCCACTGTTATTGTTTTTCTTCGCGAAGGGCATGGCGGCTTTATGTTTATACACAACGATAAAACAAAAACGGTGTACAGCATTAAAGAACGCATGCTGGTAGAAGTAGCAAAAAGTATTGAAATTGCTTATGAGCTTTGCGATCTTTTTACAAAATACGATGTAGATATGGAAGTGCATGCCGACATAAATACGAATCCTCATTTTAAAAGTAATGAAGCCTTGCGCGAAGCAATGGGTTATATTCTCGGAATGGGCTTTGCCTTCAAAGCTAAGCCGGAAGCCTTTGCCAGCAGCAGTTGCGCCAATAAAGTGGTAAACTGATTTTTCAATAAGCAATAAGCAATTAAACAATTAGCAATTAAACTATCTTATAAATAAATCTTCCGTAGTATCAAAATTCATCTCTTCAATCAAATCCAAAATTTTTTCTCTTCCTGTTTTTTTTACAGCGCTTGATAAAAAATATTGTGGCAAAAACTGCAATGTTTTTCGCAGGCTTTCAAAAAATAGTTTTACATTTTTACTTACCACAGATTGTTTTTCTTTATCAGTTTTTGTAAAAATAATTGTGTAAGGTATTTGCCACAATACTAATTTATTTATAAAATTAATATCCAGTTTTTGTGGCGAATGCCGTGCATCTATCAATACAAAAACATTGGTAAGATTTTCTCTTTTGCGCAAATAATTTTCAATCATTTGTTCCCATCTTCTTCTGCTGCTTTGCGAAGTTTTTGCAAAACCGTATCCGGGCAAATCAACAAGATACCACTTGATATTTTCATTATCGCTGTTTGAAGCGCTCATGATTTCAAAGTGATTGATCATTTGTGTTTTTCCCGGCGTGTTAGAAGTTTTGGCAAGCTTATCATTATTGCAAAGCATATTTATTAGCGAAGACTTGCCCACATTGCTTCTTCCAATAAAAGCATACTCCGGTTTATCGGGCGCAGGGCATTTTTCAAAAGACGGACTGCTGATAATGTATGTTGCTTTTTTAATGTGCATCATTGCAAGATACAATAAGAAAAATGTTGTTGCTATGTATCATTCACATTCATTGTTTCATTTAATAAAAAATCAAAAATAAAAGTGAAAGAATTTTTTGCAGGATAAGTTATTCCATCAAAAAACTATCTTTGACAAAATGAATACGTACAGCCATGACACAGTAGTTCCATTCGGTCAATCTGATGAGAGCAAGAAAAAGCAGGTGGAAAAAATGTTTGATACAATTGCTTTTCGATATGATTTTTTAAACCGTTTTTTAAGCGCAGGCATTGATGTAAGCTGGCGAAAAAAAGCAATTAAACAATTGCAATCATTGCATCCTGAAAATATTTTGGATGTGGCTACCGGCACTGGCGATTTTGCAATTACGTGTTATAAAATATTAAAGCCAAAAAAAATTACCGGTATTGATATTAGCGAAGGAATGCTTGATATAGGACGAAAAAAAATAAAGAACTTAGCATTAGAAAATAAGATACAGTTGTTAAATGGCGATAGCGAAGCAATTTTTTTTGATGATAACACGTTTGATGCTGTAACCGTGGCATTTGGCGTAAGAAATTTTGAAAATCTTGAAAAAGGATTATCAGAAATTTACAGGGTTTTAAAACCCGGCGGCAGGTTGGTAGCGCTTGAATTTTCAAAACCTTCATTGCCTGTTGTAAAAAACATTTATAATTTTTATATGAAATTTGTTACACCAAAAATTGGAAAATTAATTTCAAAAAATAAAGACGCTTATCAATATTTAAATAACTCTGTGCAACAATTTCCCGAAAAAAAAACATTCATTCAAATTTTAAATCGCTTACAATATAGACACAGTTTCTACAAAACATTGAGTTTAGGAATATGCACCATTTATTGCGGCGAAAAATAATTGTATTGATTCTATCATTCGTGTTTTGTTCATCTGCGTCTATGGCACAGCTGCGCGATGTACTTAACCAGGATGGGCATGATGATAAGCCTTATCATTTCGGAATAAATCTGGGGTACAATATATCCCATTTTAATTTTACTCATCATCCTGTGTTTCTGGCTTCAGATACTATCATGGATGTAGAAAGCATTAATAGCGCCGGCATTAATCTGGCGTGGCTCGTTAATTTGCGCATGAGCAATCATTTCGATTTACGGGTTTATCCGCTCGATCTTACTTTTTCTGAAAAAGCATTTTTATATGCTGAAAAATATGCTGAAGATTCTTCAATTGAAAAAAAAGTGCAATCTATTACATTAAGTTTTCCGGTGCAGATAAAATTCAGCAGCGACAGAATTAAAAATTTTAAGGCATATACTATTGCAGGAGGTAAGTTTGATTACGACCTCGCAAGTAACGCAGGAGCGCGCAAAGCAGAAGATTTAATTAAGTTACATCCTTACGATTTCAGTGTTGAAGTAGGACTGGGATGCCATATTTATTTTCCTTATTTTGTTTTATCTCCCGAAATAAAATTGAGCAGTGGATTAGTAAATCTTCATGACCGCGATCCATCGTTGCGTTATTCAAATGTGATTGATAAAATCAATTCAAAAATGATTACATTTTCTTTGACGGTGGAATAAAAGCCCATCCTTTCATACTTTTATTAATATTCAAAGTTTTCTACTAAAGCCCTTCCCGAAGGGAAGGGTAGTAACTTTCTTTTATAAAATAAAAACTCATCAACCTTTCTTTTTAAAAAATCATCGAAGATTTAAAGAAAGATTTGACCCAAGTTCCCGCTTCGGGGGACAGGGGCTTAATAATCATATTCTCTCTTCGCCGCATTCCATCTTATTCCTATTTCAAAAACATTTGTATCGCCAATGCCTCCGCCGGAAACTTTGCGAAACAAATAAGAGCCATCTAAAAAAAGATTCTCTTTAAGTTCATACGATAATGCCAATGAAGCATTAAATACTTTTATTTTGTTTCCGCTGCCAATAAAATAACCAAAATTATTCAAGCGGGTTGTATATAATTCAAATGGATTGCTTCCAAAATTTTCTCCTGCCAAATCAAGCCCCTGGTAATAATAAATCATTCTGGCATTAATATACCATTTGGGCGCCGGTTGATATTTTGCAATGCCGATAAATTCCTGGAAACCCGCGCCCAGCGGATGTGCCAGCGGTTCATTATAATGTGTATAATCTGCAACAGAATCATAATGCGAATATGTAAAAGGCCGCACCCTATTGGTTTCAATTTGCAAATCAAGATTTTTAATTGTAAAAGCATCCACATATTTTGCGCCAAGCTGATAACCAAATTTATTAGCCCAATAACCATCATCTTTAAATGCTTCTTTCAACAAAAATTCATCTAAAAGAAGTTGCCCGTAAAATTGAAAATGATGCGCAGCATTTGCTTTAAAATCTATTCCTGCAAAAGCATTATCAGGGCTTCCCACTGTTCCTTCAATGTGCCTCAGAAATATAATCGGGTTTAAATATTCTAAATCAAAAATATCTTTTCTTCCAAAAACAATACTTTCAAAAACGCCTACATTCAGCCATTTGCCAATGTTCATACTCAGGTGATGCATCGCTGCATATTTTCTGCTCAGCAAATAATCTCCATTCTTTACAAACTGCGGCATCAGCTCCATAAAAAGATTTTGATAATCCAGTTTCCAGATCTTTGTATTCAATTTCAGAAATAAATAACTATTGCTAAAGTCGCTCAGGAAAAGGCTTCTGTAACCATCGCCAATAAAATTTTTATCGTAGCCAAATTGCACATCAATATATTTTGTTACATTAAAAGTGATATAACCTCTTGCATCAAAATAATCGTACCCGGTTGTTTTAAAAGGTTTATAAAAACCAATTCCCGGCACTGCATGAAAACTATCCACCCTGTTTTGAACAAACAAAGGCGCACGTTCCTGGTTATCGGTAATCGTTGTTGAAAAACCAATTTTATTGGCAATTCTTCCTCTCGCAGTTATGCCGCGTTTGTTATAAAAAATCGTTTCATTGTTTGCGGTTTCACCACCTGCCTGAAACGATATAACAGGATTTACTGCCAGAAAAAAGTCTTTCACATTTACTTCAAGCAAGTTTGGTTTGGTTGTATAAAAAGTTTTTAATATTGGTTTTTTACTTAAAAAACTTTCCTTTGAACCTGTTACCCATTCTGAGTTATCCATTAAAATACTATGCAAATTATATTCATCTACTTTAGTAAGGTTTAAACCATCCCATTTATTTTCATCACTGGTAATTGAGCTATCATAGGCCATGCGGGAGCTGTCTAAAAATTCAGCTTCCTGCACAATGGATCGCCGGCTGTAAGGCTTTAATGTAGAAAAATTAAAATTCATATTGCGGCCCTCTTTTATTTCGAGCCGGTCAATAAATTGATATTCTTTTGAACCCTCCGGCAGGTAAGTTGTTTGCGCATTGATAATAAACGGGCAAATAAATATTGCCAGCGAAGAAACTGTTTTTATAATTTGCATCGGGTTTGGTTGTTTATTATTAAATTTCAAGATATGCAAAATTATCTTCTAAAAAATATATCCATTGTCAATGAAGGGAAAATTGAACAAAAAGATATTTATTTAAAAAAAGGACGAATTGAAAGAATAGATAATTCTATTAACGTAAAAGAAAAAGTAAATGAAATTGACGGAGAAGGCAAACATCTTTTTCCCGGCGCCATTGACGACCAGGTGCATTTTCGTGAGCCGGGCCTTATGCATAAAGCAACCATTTATACCGAAAGCAAAGCGGCAGTTACGGGCGGCGTTACTTCATTTATGGAAATGCCAAACACAGTGCCCAATGCACTTACAGAAGAATTGCTTGAAGAAAAATATGCAATAGCAAATAAAAATTCATTGGCCAATTATTCATTTTTTATGGGAACCAGCAATACCAATGCTGATGAAGTTTTGAAGATGAATAAAAGAAAAAAAGAAGTGTGCGGCGTAAAAATTTTTATGGGTTCCAGCACAGGAAATATGCTGGTAGATAATGAAGCATCGCTTAATAAAATATTTGCCGGAAGCGATTTATTAATTGCAACTCATTGCGAAAATGAAAAAATAATTAAAGAAAATTATCAGCGAATAAAAAATGCAAAACAAATTCTCGAACCATCCGATCATCCATTAATTCGCGATGAAAATGCCTGTTATGCCTCTTCTTCTTTCGCAGTTTCATTAGCAAAAAAATATAATAGCAGGCTGCATGTTTTACATATTTCAACTGAAAAAGAATTAGCGCTTTTTACAAATGATATTCCTTTAAAAGAAAAAAAAATTACTGCTGAAGTGTGTGTGCATCATTTGCATTTTACTGCGGATGATTATGAAAGACTTGGTTATTTAATAAAATGTAATCCTTCAATTAAAGAACCAAAAAATAAACCGGCCCTCTGGAAAGCCTTGCTGGATGGACGTTTGGATGTGATTGCCACCGATCATGCGCCGCATACTTTAGATGAGAAAAAAGGTCCGTATGAACATGCATATTCTGGTTTGCCTTTAGTTCAGCACTCACTTTTACTGATGATGCATTATTATAAGCAAGGAATTATTTCTTTGGAAAAAATTGCTGAAAAAATGAGCCATGCTGTTGCTGATTGTTTTAAAATTGAAAACCGCGGTTACATACGCGAAAGTTATTTTGCCGATGCAGTTATCGTTGATTTGAATGCTTCAACAACAGTAACCACAGAAAATATTTTATATAAATGCGGATGGAGTCCGTTTGAAAATTTTACATTTCCTGCTGCAATTATGCAAACTTTTGTAAATGGAAATTGCGTGTATCAAAATCAAAATTCAGAAAAACATTTTTTTGATGAATCCATAAAAGGGCAAAGACTTTTATTTAACCGGTAAACTAACGGTAACGCCTACACGAAAATAAATTATATTAAATGGAAACAGATAAAACCACATTAAACGATCTGGCAGTTTTTCAGCATGATGAAGAGTTTTCCATTTTTCATAAATTAAATTTTACACGAACGGTAGGTGGCCGTGAAAAATTAAAACACATTTTCAATTCATCATTAAAAGATATTGTTGCTATCGAAAATGTGCAAAAAACATTGCAGCTTATTCTTGAAAAAAAAGATGAATGGCCGCTTACCATCAGCAATGGTTCTGTAATGATGATACAGAAATTTTATGAAAGCAGTATTGATCAAATCCCTGCCAGGACCAATTCTTCGTCAGCTTTTTTTTATAAAATATTTCATGCGCCCGATTTTTCTTTGGTAAAATATTCAACGGGACATGCCTTTGATTTTATAAAAGGAATGCATCAAATTATTTCCATTTTTCTTACAGAAGATGCTCCGGAAAACTTAAAAAAAATTTTATCAAAAGCAAAAATATTAATTGAAAAACATCAATTATATATTGTTGCTGCAAAAGAAAAAACGGATGATCTTTCTATTACCGAACTGCTCGGGCTTGCCCATTACATCCGGTATCATTTCAAACAAAATTTTATTGAAGTGATAGAAATTTATTTTCAGCTGGATGCGTGGTATGGAATGGCAATGGCGGTGAAAGAATATAATTTGGTATTTCCAAAATTTATTGAATCGAAAAAACCTGAACTGAAAGTAAACAAATTGTATCATCTTTTATTAAACGATCCTGTTGCTTACGACCTCGAACTGAATGCCTATAATAATTTTGTTTTTTTAACCGGCGCTAATATGGCCGGCAAAAGCACTTTTATAAAAGCCGTTGGTGGCGCGGTTTTCCTGGCACACATTGGCATGGGCGTTCCTGCAAAATCAATGGAACTTTCTTTGTTTGACGGGTTGCTAAGCAATATAAATGTGGTGGATAATGTGGCGAAAGGTGAAAGCTATTTTTATAATGAAGTGCAAAGAATTAAAAATACCATAATTAGAATAAATGACGGCAGAAAATGGCTGATATTGATTGATGAATTATTTAAAGGAACCAATGTGCAGGATGCTATGAAATGCAGCACAGTAGTGATTGAAGGATTGATTAAAATAAAAAGTTCTTTATTTATTCTCTCCACACATTTGTACGAAATTGGCGAAGCATTAAAAAATTATTCCAATATTAATTTTAAATATTTTGAAACAAATGTTGCCGATGAGCAACTTAATTTTAATTACAATCTTAAAGATGGAATCAGCAACGACAGGCTTGGTTATTTAATTTTAAAAAGAGAAAAAGTAATAGAGTTGCTGGAGAAGCTGTAGCTATTCAAACCAATTTAATTTGTTCCGCTTTTTTTTGTGAATTATTTCCTGTGCCTTTTGTTCCTTCCGGGTTTCTTAGCTTAAAATGATTTGCGATTGATTGAATAATTGATTGATGTTAATGTGTCTTTCATTTTCACATTTTCACATTTTCACATTTTCAAATTGTCTTGCATCTTTGGTGTCCTGTACTTTTTTTATAAAAATATCATTGAGTGATGGCAATATTTCATTAAAAGAAATGATGCTTGCTTTATTAATTAAAAATTGTTCCAATACATCAGCCGGATGAAACCCATTATTAATTTTTACAGTTAAAAAATTATCTTTTGAACCAATAATTTCAAATACATTATTTGCAAAAGGTGGCGGCAATTCATTAAAGCCTACTTTAAAAATATTTTCTTTGCAATCCATTTTTATTTGCTTCACACTTCCGTCTAAAATTTTTTTTCCTTTATTTACCAAAACAATTTTATCACAAATTTCTTCTACCTGTTCCATGCGATGGGTGCTGAAAATTATTGTAATTCCTTTTTGCGACAGCTTAAAAATTTCATCCTTTATAAGATTGCTGTTTACCGGGTCAAGCCCGCTGAATGGCTCATCCAGAATTAAAAGTTGTGGCTCATGCAATACTGTAATTACAAATTGCAATTTCTGGCTCATTCCTTTACTCAGGTCATCTACTTTTTTATTCCACCAGCTTTGCATTTCAAATTTTATAAACCATTCTTTAATTTTTTTCATGGCATCATGCCGGCTCAAACCCTTAAGCATGGCGAGATACAAAGCCTGCTCGCCAATTTTCATTTTTTTATACAAGCCTCTTTCTTCTGGCATGTATCCGATTTTTGGAATATCTTTTACGGGATCAAATTTTTCATTTTCAAAAAAAATATTTCCGGTATCGGGATAAAATATTCCGGTGATCATTCTGAGTAAAGTGGTTTTTCCTGCGCCGTTAGGCCCGAGCAATCCAAAGATGCTTCCCTGCGGAATAGAAAAGCTAATATCATCTACTGCTTTTTGCGTAGCATAATATTTTTTTAAATTTTGTAATTCGAGAATGTTCATTTTTAATGTGATAATGTGCTAATATGCCAATGTGCTAATTAGCTAATGAAAATGTGAATTGCAAATGTCAACGAAAATAGTTTAATAAAAACAAAAAGCAAGTTGGAATAAATTAGCATATTAGCTAATCAGCACATCAGCTAATTGTTTTGCCACTTTTTCGCCATCCATTACAGCGCTTACAATTCCGCCGGCATAGCCTGCACCCTCGCCGCAAGGAAAAAGATTTTTTATCTGCGGATGATATAAAAAAAATTTATCTCGCGGAATGCGCACCGGCGAAGAAGTTCGGCTTTCTGTTGCTACCATCACAGCCTCATTTGTAAAATATGCTGGCATTTTTTTTGAAAAAGATTGTAATGCTTTTTTTAGCCGTTCATTTATAAATGGCGGCAATATATTTTTAAGCGCTGCAGATTGAATACCCGGAATGTAAGAACATTTGGGAAGTGTAGCCGAAAATTTATTTTCTATAAAATCAATCATTCTTTGTGCAGGAGCTACAAAATTACCGCCGCCAGCATCAAAAGATTTTTGTTCAATTAATTTTTGAAACTCCATCATCATCAATGGTGAATCTTTGCTTATTGCAAATTGCCCATTGCCCATTGTTTTAATTACATCCTCAATTTCTACCTGCACTACCAACCCGCTGTTTGCAAAAGGATTATTTCTTTTTGAAGGACTCCATCCGTTTACAACTATTTCATTATGGTTAGTTGCAGCCGGCGCAATAATGCCACCCGGGCACATGCAAAATGAAAATACACCACGTCCATCTACCTGATTTAC
The DNA here is from genome assembly GCA_025933775.1 of Chitinophagaceae bacterium. GTDB lineage: Bacteria > Bacteroidota > Bacteroidia > Chitinophagales > Chitinophagaceae > Ginsengibacter. Next base: position 18,485 of record JAICZH010000021.1, on the reverse strand, counting down.
GAAGCTGTACGATGCAGGCGGTAACAGCGTTTCATTCAATAAATAATTATTTGGTGCGCCGTATTGCATTTCATTTATTAATTGCTGCGGATGTTCTATTCTTACGCCAAGAGCAAATGGCTTTGCTTCAATTAAAATTTTCTTTTTATGAAGCAATAAAAAAATATCGCGTGCAGAGTGGCCGGTTGCGAGTATAAAAGCATCTGCTACAATTGTATCTCCATCGCTAGTAATAATTTTTTTTAAAAGATTATTTTCAATGATACAATCAACCGCTTTTTTATTGAAATAAAATTTGCCGCCACAATCTAAAATGCGTGTACGCATCACCGTTATAATGTGCGGTAATTTATTAGTGCCAATGTGCGGATGGGCTTCATACAATATATTTTCATCGGCCCCAAAATGAACGAATAGATGTAATATGCGATCAATATTGCCACGCTTGGCGCTGCGGGTATATAATTTGCCATCGCTGTAAGTACCGGCGCCGCCTTCGCCAAAGCAATAATTACTTTCGGAGTTAATGACTCCCTTTTTATTTAATAAGGCAAGGTCTCTTCTTCGTTCACGCACTTCCTTTCCTCTTTCAACAATTATGGGTTGAATTCCTAATTCAATTAATTGCAATGCAGCAAACAATCCTGCAGGGCCGGCGCCGATTATTACCACTTTTTTTTGCGATTGCGAAACGTCTTTAAAATTAAATTCAGGTGCAACTCTTTTTACATAAGGTTCATTAATAAAAGCCAGCACCACCAGGTTTATCCAAATGGTTTTACTTCTTGCATCAATAGATTTTTTTAAAATATTATAGCCGGTAATATTATTATTTTTTATGCCCGAAGATTTTGCAATAAAATTTATTATTGCATTTTCACTGGCAACTTCGTGCGGAAGCAATTGGAGAGAAATGATTTTTTGCATAAGGCCAGGTATTTATCCTGAAACTTTAAAACCGGCTACAGTAGCGGGTTATATCTAAAACGGAAGATCATCAATTGTGTCTTGTGAAGAAGAAGTAAAAGTATCCAATGGCTCGAGGTGATCCTCATCAGGCAAAGCTTCTTTGCGTGGCTGCAGCATTTGTTCAATCCGCCATGCATCGAGGTTGCTGAAATAAGAAGTACGCCCGTCTTTCTCCCATTTGGTTCCTTTAATATTGAAATGCACTTTTATTTCATCGCCATTATTTACACGGTCAACAATATTGGTTTTGTCTTGCACACATTGAAATTTAATATAGTTGGTAATTGTTCTTCCATTAATATCTTCTGTTTTTTCAACTACAAATTCGCGTACTTTAAATGTTTCGGTGCGTTGTATCGGATCAAATTTTTCCAGGAGTTTTCCTGTTAATTCATAACTCATATTATTTTAAAATTATTTTTTTTAAAGGTAAATTCATTTTACTTATAAATGTGGTTATTTATCCTAAAGAATTTTTTTTGCACATTTTTATTTTTTTTAAAAAAATATTTTTTTAGAATTGGCATAAAAATTATTGGAGTGCATAAAAAAATGAATATTTTACTGTAAATCAATGCGGGCTTACTTATAAAAAAGAAAGAATATTTTTTAGAATAAATGAAATTTATTTTTTTTATCTCTATACTGTTTTTATTCTCACAAAAACAAAGAATAAAAAATTTTTTTTTCAACAAATTATTTTGATATTCGCTTTCTGCTGAGAAATATTTATAAAAAATTTTTTTTGAATAAATTTTCTAAGTGATCCCCGAAAAAACAAGGATATCTAAATCAAATAAACGGCTTACGGAAAATGGATAAAGCTTGCGAAACAGTTTGGCACAATTGTCTCAAAATTATAAAAGATATAGTGGAGTGGCAGCATTACAAAACATGGTTCGAGCCTATTAAACCCGTGTTATTAAAAAATAACATTCTTACCATCCAGGTTCCCAGCCAGTTTTTTTATGAGTATATTGAAGAGCATTATGTAAATCTTCTTGCAAAAACTTTAAAGCGTGAATTAGGAAAAGAGGCAAGGCTTGAATATCGTATAATGGTTGATAGCGGCAATAATAATAATTTGCCTTTGATGATGAATGTTCCGGGCCAGGGTTATAAATCATATTCAAATAACGAAATGGACTTTCCTTTAGTCATAAATAATCCGGTTAAAAACCCTTTTGTAATTCCGGGGCTAAAAAAGATGCAGATAGATCCGCAACTCAACCCGGTATATATTTTCGATTCATTTATAGAAGGCGATTGTAACCGTGTAGCACGGAGGGCAGGAAAAACAGTTGCCGAAAAACCGGGCTCTACTTCGTTTAATCCATTGGTAATTTATGGCGGCGTAGGATTGGGCAAAACTCATTTGGCGCAGGCAATAGGAAATGAAGTAAAAAGATTGAACAACAATAAAGTTGTTTTGTATGTAAGCTCCGAAAAATTTATTAATCAATTTGTAGATCATAGCCGCAACAATGCCATAAATGATTTTATACATTTTTATCAACTCATAGATGTATTGATTATTGACGATGTGCAATTTTTTAACCGCGCCGAAAAATCGCAGGATGCTTTTTTTGCCATTTTTAATCACCTGCATCAAAGCGGCAAGCAATTAATTCTTACATCAGATAAACCGCCCAAAGATTTAGAAGGGGTTCAGGAAAGATTGCTTAGCCGTTTCCGTTGGGGACTTAGCGCAGATCTGCAAATACCCGATTATGAAACAAAGATTGAAATACTGGAAAGAAAAATGAAGAACGATGGGCTTGATATGCCCAAAGAAGTGGTAAAATATATTGCCTATAATATTCAAAATAATATTCGTGAACTGGAAGGCGCTTTAATTTCTCTATTGGCACAATCTTCGCTTAATAAACGAGAAATTGATCTTGAATTAGCAAAAAAAGTGTTGAGAAATTTTATCAAATCATCATCAAAAGAAATAACTATAGACACTATACAAAAAATGGTGTGCGATTACTTTGATGTGCCTTATGAAAAACTATTACAAAAAACACGCAAGCGTGAAATTGTACAGGCACGACAAATTTCTATGTTTCTTGCAAAAGCATTTACCAAAAATTCTTTAAAGACTATCGGAGAACATTTCGGCGGAAGAGATCATACTACTGTAATACATAGTTGTCAAACCGTGAAAGACCTTATGGATACTGATACTTTGTTTAAAGAAAGTGTTCTTGAGCTTCAGCAAAAAGTACAGCTCGCAGCAATGTAACCCGCATCAAATAATTATTCCATCATCAATTATTTATTTTAAATTTTAACTTGCAAATGTTACTTTTGCAACCCTTACAATAGCAATGAGGAGAGGTGCCTGAGTGGCCGAAAGGGCCGGTTTGCTAAACCGTTGTACGGGCTTCAACCTGTACCGAGGGTTCGAATCCCTCCCTCTCCGCAACTTCTGTAAATTAATTTTTCGGGGCGTAGCGTAGCCCGGTTATCGCGCCACATTTGGGATGTGGAGGTCGCAAGTTCGAATCTTGCCGCCCCGACTTAAATAAAAATCATTCTCTTTTTTTGAATGATTTTTTTTTAAAACTTTAATGTTGACGGAAGATATTTTTGTACAAGCTCTTCGTAATAAGGTTTTAATTTTTTCCAGTCGGGCTGTTCAGGATTTTTTGAATAAAGGTCATAAGGATTGAACAACTTTACCCATTTCAGCATTTCTTTGTCGTGGTCATCCATAAGGTAACTGTACTCTCCTTCGCGATGCCATGCATAAAACGAATGATATCGCAACATATATAAACCGCTTTCGGGTAAATAATCTTTCAGCATTTGATATATGTATTCATCGTGCCCCCACGACATATTTACATTGCGCAAACCACAACCTTTTTTGTAAACACCGTATTGTGTTTGGTATTCGGGATTAGAATAATCAGGATTATTTTTAAAAAATTCAGGATATACAATTTTACCGGAATAAGCACAACCTACGGGGAAAGTATCGCCCACCACCGCCCATTGGGGCTCGCCAAATAAGCAAAGCACTTTGCCCATGTCATGCATCAATCCTACCAGCACCATCCAATCAGGATGGCCATCTTTGCGAATGGCTTCAGAAGTTTGTAACAAATGCTGAAACTGATCAAGGTCTGTATCAGGATCTGAATCATCAACCAGTTGATTTAAAAATTCAAAAGCATTCCATACAGGCATTTCTTTTTTATTAAACTTTAAAAAGTTATTACGTTTTTCCTGAACGAAGTCATAAGTTTGATAGGTATGATTGAGCCGGTAAAATTCTTTTACCGTATCTCTTACGGGAGCTTCATAATTACGATATTCATCAGTTGTTTTTGCAGATGCAATACTTTCAGGCTCGGGATAGCGTTGCAACACATCGTCTTCCCACTCGTCAAGGCTGCTTAAAGGTTTTTTTTCTTTTAAAGTGAAATTATTGGAAGTTGTATTCATAGCAAACGATTTAATAGTTATGCAAAATCGCACTTCTAAAGTAAGATTTTTTTTATACTCTTTGCTAATCGCCGGGCTTTATTTACAAACTGTTTTCACAATTTCGATTTTTTTTATTTTATTTTTTGATTGAATAAAATAAAAAAATAATTTTTAACTGATGCCCGCTAATTCCAAACTTTTCTTTTTCAACTTTCTTAATTCAATATCTTCTATGATTGGGTCGGGTGTAAGAATAAGAGACGTATTATTTTTCTTCCACCAATCATCTTCTGCAAGATGATTAAAATGTATTACGGCAATTAAATATTTTCTTCCTTCCTGTGCATGCCATTCTTCTATCCATTCAAATTTTTCTCGTGGAATTAAATTCCATTCATCAAAGCTTACATATACTCTCACATAAAAATCGTTGGTGAGTTGATTGGGTGTATGATGATATAATTTTTTATATTCATAGCGGTATTCATAACGCAGGGCCGAAATATCGCTGAGCACCGCAGATGCAGTAGGGAAGCTGCCTGCGCCCTTGCCATAAAAAAATTGTTTATCGGCAAATGAGCTTTCAATCACTACGCCATTATATTCATTTTTTACAAATGCAAGATGATCTTCATGATTTACAAATTGCGGAAAAACGAATGCTGCAATTTTTCCATTTAATAATTTTTTTGCCTGCGCCACCAATCTTATTTCATAATTTTTTTCTCTTCCCACATTGGCATCGCTTTCATTTATATTTTGTATTCCGGTAAATAAAATTTCTTTTGATGATGTAATAATTCCATAAGCATGGCACAGCAATATCACCCATTTATTTACAGCATCCCATCCATCCACATCCAAAGTAGGATCAGCTTCGGCAAACCCAAGCTGCTGCGCCTGAAGTAATGCCGTTTTAAAATCCAATTTATTTTCAAACATTTTTGTAAGAATATAATTGGTTGATCCGTTTATGATCGCTCTTAAAGAGTGTAATAAATCATTATCATAATATTCTTCCAGGTTACGAATTACAGGAATGGATGCACATGCAGAAGATTCGCACAGAAAGGGCATTCCGGTTTGTTCCTGCAATTTTAATATTTCAGGCAAATGTTCGGCAATCATTTTTTTACTGGCGCTTACTACTGCTTTTTTATTGGTAAGCGCTTTTGAAATAATTTGAAATGCAGGTTCCGATTCATTGATCACTTCTACAATTACATTTATCGTTTCATCATTTAATAATTCATCTTTATCGGTTGTAAATAATTCTGCTGGCGCATTTCTTTTTTTATTGGCATCTTTTATACAAACTTTTTTTATAGTTGCATTTAAAGAAGATGTTTGTTGTAATACTTTATACAAGCCTTCGCCCACTACGCCAAAACCAAATAAACCTATTGTTAACCGTTGATGTGCTGTCATTTTTTTATTAAAATTTTTATTTCAGAATTTTTAGCTGTTGTGCTTAATAAAAATCCAGTTATGATATTTTGAATTTGTTCATACTCCAATAAAAATCCATCATGCCCGTATAAAGAATTAATGGAAATAAATTTTGCGTTTGGAATATTTTCTGCAAGAAATTGTTGCTCGCTTATCGGGAATAAAATATCAGTAACAATTCCTATGGCCAGTGTTTTTGCTTTTATTTTTTGCAAAGCATCTTCAACACTTTTTCTTCCTCTGCCAACATTATGCGAATCCATTCCTTTGCTTAAAAAATAATAACTGAATGCATTAAATCTTTTTGCTAATTTTTCGCCCTGGTATTTTTGATACGATTCACTTTTATAATTTTCAATTTTTTCGTGATGTTGTTCACTTTGGCTTGCATGATACGTATCGTAATGCCGGTAAGAAATTAACGCAATGCTTCTTGCCGCTTTCATTCCTTCCATTCCTGCAAGCGGGTTTTCTTCTTTCCAGGTTTTATCTGCTTCAATGCTCATTCTTTGCGATGCGTTGAAAGCCTTGCCCCATGCGGAATGCAGCGCATTGGTTGCAACAGGAAAAATATATTCAAACAAATCAGGCTCTTCAATTGCCCATTCCAAAAGTTGCTGTCCGCCCATAGAACCACCGATACCTATTTTTATTTTTTTTATTCCCAAATAATTTTTCAATGGCTGATAAGCATGAATCATATCACGTGGTGTAAAAAAAGGAAAGTCATGATAAAAATGTTTTCCTGTTTCAGGATTTATATCGAGCGGGCCTGTGCTTCCATAACAGCTTCCCGGCATATTTACACATATAATAAAATATTTTCCAGGGTCAAATAATTTTCCTTCACCAACGAGGCCCGGCCACCATTCAGCCGCTTTGCTATTGGCGGTAAGCGCATGAAATATCCACACTACATTATCTTTTGCATCATTCATTGCTCCATAAGTGGTATAAGCCAAATGATAGGCCGGTAATGTGTTTCCGGATTCGAGCGTGATGGAATGATCAGATTTATAAATCTTGTACGACAAAATTTGTTGATTCAATATTTAGAAAAATGGGTGCAAATGTACAACATAGTCTGTAAGCATTTGCATAGATTCATCCGATTAAGATGTTGCCGATTATAATGCTTTGTGAAATTTGTTTTTTTCAATTTTAAAAAAACCAAACACTGTAAAATTGATAAATCATTTTTTTAAAAATTAAAGACAAAGCCTTATGGCGTTTATAAATATTACGATGCCTTACGGCATACAACGTATGCACACAATAAATGCGGTTGCAAAAGAATGAAGAATTATGGATGAAGAATTTTTCATTATAAATTATCTCAATTATGATCTACAATACTCAACTTTATTCCGTAACCTTTAAAACCATGTTCGGGGCAAGAGCATCCCTGGTATTCCCAATGTAAAAATTCACGATAAATTAAGCCGATTCCTTTCGCATATTTTTCCAATGCATAACTTCTTTCGGCATACGAAGTGGAAGGAAGAGAAGGGTCGTCGCCTTCTGATTCATCTCTTTCAAAAACTTTTATGGTACTGTCGAAACTCAATGAATTAATGGTAAGCGGTGCATCTACACTGTCATAAATATAATCCCAATCATCAAGATATTGCATGTCTGAAAGAAGCGAATAGGTATCAATATAAGAATTTCCTTTCCATGAAAAATCTTGTTTTACCGGCATTTCCAATTTTAAAAAACGCAAATTATTTTCAACATATTCAATCGAATTGGAAGTAGGTGTTGCCGTGAAAGTATTGTTCTGAACCCAATCTTCAGAACTATCTTTTCTTATAAAACGATAAATGCGGTAAGCAGTTCGCCCAAGGTTGTCGGTTATTTGCGCATCAACCCTGTCCTGCACCTGGTAACTTATAACTGTATCTTTCTGACCAAAATTTATAAATACAGTTGAATCCAAATTATAAGTGATATATTTTCCAACCTGCAAAGGAAAATAATCACTTACCGATTCGGTGGTAAATTTTTCATTTTCTTTTTTACATGAAATAAAAAAAAGAGAAATACAAAATAATTCAATAAAATTTTTAACCATAAAAATTTTTAAAACGTTGGGAACATCTAAACTTTCTAAACCATTTAAACTTTCTAAACCCGCTTATCTCTCTGAATAATTCCTCCGCCAATTACATCATCGCCTTCATAAAATACAGCGCTTTGCCCCGGCGCAATACCTTTTACATCTTCATAAAAACGTACACGCACGCCACTTTCGTATAAAAAAAGATTAGAAAGTGCACCTTTATCTTTATACCTGATTTTTGTAATCGCTTCCATTCCGTTTGTAATGCTGTCATATTTTATCCAGTTGATGCCCGCAACATTCATTTCATTTTTATTTAAATCATCTTCATCTCCAAGAACAATTGTATTAGTTTCCGGAATAATTTCAGTAACATATGCCGGCTTACCTATTGAAATGTCAAGCCCTTTGCGCTGGCCGATTGTATAAAAAGGATAGCCTTTATGCGGGCCTAAAATTTTTCCATTTTTATCAATAAAAAAACCACCGGAAACTTTTTCTTCAAGCCCTTCAACTTTTCTCTTTAAAAATCCGCGATAATCATTATCGGGCACAAAACAAATTTCGTAGCTCTCACTTTTTTTTGCCAGTTCCGGATAGTTGAAATCATAAGCCATTTGTCTTATTTCTGTTTTACGATACGTACCTAACGGCAAAAGTGTACGACTAAGCAAATCTTGCTGTAAGCCCCACAGCACGTAGCTTTGGTCTTTGGTTTCATCAATTCCTTTTCTTATAAAAAATCGCCCGTTACTGTGTTGATGAATTTGTGCATAATGCCCCGTTGCAATAAATTCGCAATCCAATGCATCGGCTCTTTTCAATAAAGCGCGCCACTTAATATGCGTATTGCAAAGCACGCAAGGATTTGGCGTGCGGCCGGCAATGTATTCTTCTACAAAATTATCAATTACAAAATCCCCAAACTCTTCGCGTATGTCTAAAATAAAATGAGGAAACCCATGTTGCACCGCAGCTGCCCGTGCATCATTAAAACTGTCCAAATTGCAGCAGCCGGTTTCTTTATGGCTATTGCCTATGCTGGTAGCATAATCCCACGTTTTCATAGTAATTCCAATCACATCATAGCCTTCATGATGCAGCATCAGAGCCGCTACCGTACTATCAATGCCGCCGCTCATCGCCATTAAAACTTTTCCTTTACTCATTTTATTTTCGAATGACCTGCAAAGATAAGATAGTTTGGTGTTTTGGTTAATTGGTTAATTGGTTTAATAGTTAATTAAATGATTTGGAAAGCTTTAAATTTTTCAAAAGTTTAAAATCAATTCATTCATTTTCCTCAAAATCCTATCAGTCCCATCAATCTCATTAATCATAGTTAACTTGCGCACATGGAACAATATCTTCAGCTTTTACAAAAAATTATTAATGAAGGCGCCGATAAAAGCGATCGTACGGGTACGGGCACACGAAGTTTATTTGGTTATCAAATGCGTTTCGATTTGCGAAAAGGATTTCCTTTAGTTACTACAAAAAAACTGCATCTTAAAAGTATCATTTATGAATTGCTTTGGTTTTTAAAAGGCGATACCAATATTAAATACCTGAAAGAAAATGGAGTAAGAATATGGGATGAATGGGCTGATGAAAATGGAAATCTTGGACCTGTTTATGGTAAGCAATGGAGAAGTTGGGAAGGTGCAGATAATAAAGTAGTTGACCAGGTAAGTGAATTAATTCATCAGTTAAAAACAAATCCTGATAGCAGAAGAATGATCATCAGCGCATGGAACGTTGCCGATTTACCTGAAATGAAATTAATGCCATGCCATTGTTTATTTCAATTTTATACGGTCTCCTCCGGCTCCACCGAAGGGCGAGAGAAAAGAAAACTTTCGTGCCAAATGTATCAAAGAAGCGCAGATGTTTTTTTGGGAGTGCCTTTCAACATCGCATCGTATGCTTTGCTTACGATGATGATTGCACAAGTGTGCGATATGGAACCGGGAGAATTTATACATTCATTCGGCGATGTTCATTTGTATAAAAATCATTTTGAACAAGCGCAGTTACAACTTACAAGAAAACCTTTTGCACTTCCAACAATGAAAATAAATACAGCAGTAAAAGATATTTTTAGTTTTAATTATGAGGATTTTGAATTAATAAATTATCAAAGTCATCCTGTTATTAAAGCGCCGGTGGCGGTGTAATGCCCCTGTATCCCCGAAGGGGGCTTAAAGAATTTTTTTTATGAAAGAAATCTCAAATGCAAAAGAACTTCCTAAGCCTTCCCTTCGGGGTTTGGAGGGGCCTATGCTTTCCCACATCGTTGCCGCTTCAGAAAATAATGTGATTGGCTCGCACAATGCATTGCCATGGAAGCTCGCTAACGACTTTATTTATTTTAAAAATAAAACATGGGGAATGCCGATAATCATGGGAAGAAACACTTATGAGTCATTAAAAAAATCATTGCCCGGAAGAATAAATATTGTTGTTACCACAAAAACCAATTGGCATCCTGAAGGAATTTTTATAGCAAATAATATTAATGACGCCATTGAAAAAGCAAAAGAAAGCGATGCCAAAGAAATTTTTATTATCGGCGGAGGAAAAATTTTTGAACAAACGATGGATATAGTTTCCAAAATATACCGCACACGGGTACACGCCGATGTAACCGGCGATACTTTTTATCCTGAAATAAATCAAAATAAATGGAAACTGGTAAGCGAAAAATCTTTTCCGGCAGATGATAAAAATAATTATCCATATACATTTGAAGTTTGGAAAAGAAAGGAGCCTGCTTAAATTTTACTGATGTATTCGAGATTTCAATTAGCCAAAAAATATCTTGATTATTATTTTACCGCAAACAACGGAAAAGGCCATGGCATTCATTCTCCATTTGTTTTCGATTTTGTTATTCATGTTTTAAATGATAAAAAAATTTATGACTGCTATGATAAAATTGAACTGTTGCGCAATCAGCTTCATCGCAATAATACGATAATTGAAGTGGAAGATTTCGGCGCAGGATCCACAATAATGTACCAGCCTACCGGACAGGCAGGTACACAAAAACGAAAAATAAATGCCATTGCAAACACTTCTTTAAAGAATAAAAAATTTGCACAGCTTCTTTTCAAAATGGTACAATATTATAATCCCGAAACCATTATTGAATTGGGAACTTCATTTGGAATTACCACTTCTTACATTGCGTTCGCCAATAAAAACGCTGAGGTATATACTTTTGAAGGATCTCAAAAAATTGCGGCCATTGCCAATGAAAATTTTAATCAATTAAAACTATTAAACATTCGTTTAATAAAAGGAAACTTTGATGACACATTTTTACCTGCATTACATGAAATAAAAAAAATAGATTTTGCTTTTATTGATGGCAATCATCGCAAAGAGCCAACGCTTAATTATTTTTTTTCTTTGCTAAAAAAATCAACGGCACATTCCATTTTTGTTTTTGATGACATTCACTGGAGCACAGAAATGGAAGAAGCGTGGAAGCTAATACAGCAGCACGACTCAGTGAAATTAACTATTGATCTTTTTTTTATTGGGATTGTTTTTTTTAATCCTGATTTTATAATAAAACAACATTTTGCAATAAGATTTTAAATTTGTAATATCTTACAAGCATATATTTGAGTTATGACGATTGGCGTTTTAAAAGAACCGATACCCGAAACCAGAGTCTCTATCCTGCCGGAACATATATCCGTTTTAAAAAAAATTAATGCAAATATTTTAGTGGAAAATAATTCAGGAATAAATGCATTTGCAACAAATAAAAAATATGAAGAAGCAGGCGCAAAGATTGTTTCAAGAGAAGAGGTTTTTCACAATGCAGATATTCTTTTATCTATAAATAATTTTCAGCAAAATGAAATAACATTATTAAATTCTAAAATTATACTTGGCAATTATCAGCCATTGTTCAATCATGCAATAATGGAAACGTTGGCAAAAAATAATGTTACCGTTTTCAGCATTGATATGCTTCCCCGTACCACGCGAGCGCAAAGTATGGATGTGCTCAGCAGCCAGGCAAATATTGCAGGTTATAAATCTGTGCTACTTGCCGCTAATATGTTCCCGAAATATTTTCCCATGTTTATGACTGCGGCAGGAAGTATTCCGCCTGCAAAAGTTTTAATATTAGGCGCAGGTGTAGCGGGTTTGCAGGCAATTGCCACTGCAAGAAGATTAGGCGCAGTGGTAGAAGTATTTGATACAAGGCCTGCAGTAAAAGAAGAAGTGATGAGCCTTGGCGCAAAATTTATTGAAGTGGAAGGCGCAGCCGATGTGAGCAAAGCCGGCGGTTATGCAGTAGAACAATCAGAAGAATTTTTACAAAAACAAAAAAATAAAATTGCCGAAAGCGTTGCAAAGGCTGATATTATAATAACCACTGCACAAATTCCCGGGAAGAAAGCGCCGGTATTAATTACAAATGATATGTTGGATACGATGAAAAACGGATCGGTAATTATTGACCTTGCGGCTGCAACCGGCGGTAACACTGCTGTTACAAAGAATGGCGAAATTATAAATTACAATGGTGTGAGCATTGTTGGCAATTCTAATCTTGCCTCGTCAATGCCTTACGATGCTAGTAAAATGTATGGAAAAAATATCATTAACTTTTTACAATTAATAATAGATAAAGAAGGAAAACTCAATTTAAATTTTGATGATGATTTGGTAAATGGAACTTGTGTGGTGCATGATGGTAAAATGCTAATTAGCTGATTAGCTAATTAGCCAATTAGCTAATTAAAAAACTTTTTTTATGCAAACAGTAATTAATTTTTTACGCCAAAATATAGAGCTGATCTATATTGTAATACTCATGATATTTTTAGGAATTGAAATTATTGGCAGAGTGCCGAGTGTATTACACACGCCATTGATGAGCGGCGCTAATGCGATTCATGGTGTTGTAATCATCGGCGCCATCATCGTAATGGGCAAAGCGGAGAGTGGAAATTACATGGCGTTGATTTTAGGTTTTCTTGCAGTAGTATTGGGAACATTAAATGTAGTAGGAGGTTTTGTAGTAACCGACAGAATGCTGGAAATGTTCAGGAAGAAAAAAACTAAGGTGTAAGGTTTCAGGTTTCAGGTTACGGGCTGCATGAATAAAATGATTACAATTAAATAATGATTCAACAATAGAACAATTCAACAATTTAGCAATTCAACAATTCAATAATAGAACAATTCAACAATAAACATTCAACAATTAATGTCGGGAATTTTATCCATTTGCTATCTCATCGCTTCTGTAACATTTATTATTGGTTTAAAAATGTTATCGAATCCTGCATCTGCCAGAAAAGGAAATTTAATCGCAGCAGGAGGAATGATCATTGCTATTGCCGGCACTATTTTTTTATATGAAGATGATGGAAAAAAATTAGGAAACTATTTATGGATATTTTCAGCAATCATTATTGGAATTATTACCGGAACGCTTATTGCCAAAAAAGTGAAGATGACCGCAATGCCAGAGCTGGTAAGCTTTTTCAATGGGATGGGCGGCGCATGTGCTGCATTAATTTCAATGGTAGAATTTGATTATGTCTTTCGTGCAAACCGTTTATTAGATTCAAATTCGTTTTCAAATGTTGTTTCTTTCGGCCATTATCTTGCCATCATTGCCGGAACAATTATCGGCAGTGTCTCATTTGCAGGAAGTATGATTGCATGGGGAAAATTGAATGGAAGTATAAAAGATTTTGCATTTAAAGGACAGCATTTTATTAATTTACTTATTCTCCTTTTGGTTGTAGCATCGGCAGTGGTTGCTTATTGCACTAATGTGAGAATTGCCAATGTTCCGTTTTTTATTACGGTTGCATTAGCGCTTTTGTACGGTGTATTTTTCGTACTTCCCATTGGCGGCGCAGATATGCCTGTGGTAATTTCATTATTAAATTCTTTTACCGGTGTTGCTGCTGCATGTGGCGGATTTTTGTATGATAACAAAGCCATGCTTACCGGCGGAATTTTAGTAGGCGCTGCAGGAACATTGCTTACCATATTAATGTGCCGTGCAATGAACCGGAGTTTAAAAAATGTTTTGATCGGTTCCTTTGGCGGACCAAAAAATGCAACTGCAACATCTTCGGGTACGCATGGTAGTTATAAAGAAATTTCTGTGAGCGATGCGGCTATGCTAATGGCTTATTCTAAAAAAGTAATGATTGTTCCTGGCTATGGACTTGCGGTTGCGCAAGCGCAGCACAGTTGTCATGAATTGGAAAAAGCATTGGAAGAAAAAGGGGTTGAAGTGAAATATGCTATTCATCCGGTGGCAGGCCGTATGCCGGGCCACATGAATGTTTTACTGGCCGAAGCAGATGTAAACTATGATAAATTATTGGAAATGGATGACGCCAATGAAGAATTTAAAACTACTGATGTGGTATTAATTTTAGGTGCCAATGATGTGGTAAATCCTGCTGCAAAAAATGATCCTTCATCGCCCATTTATGGGATGCCCGTGCTGGAAGTGGAATTGGCAAAAACGGTTATTGTAAATAAAAGGAGCATGAAGCCCGGCTATGCAGGAATTGAAAATGATTTGTTCTCTCAACCCAAAACATCCATGCTTTTTGGCGATGCAAAAAAAGTATTGCAGAATCTGATTGCTGAATTGAAGAATGTGTAATGATTGAGGGTACTAACGGTGATGGGTAAACGAAGATTTTTTCTTTTCCTTTTTTTAAACTATTTTTTTAGCAAAATTTATACTTTGCCATCAATTTAGTTTTAGTTTAAGATAAAACAGGTTGTTCCTTTTTTAAATATTCTTTTTCCTTTGCAGATAAACGACGCACCCTGTCCTTTGGAAAAACAAAAATCAAAAACATAATTCCAAATAAAATCAGGCTAACCGGAATACTTATAAAAGAAACAATAAAAATAGAACCGGATAAAATGAAAGCAAATACAAAAAATTTTGTAGCTGCTTTTAAAATTTGAGAAGACTCAGATGCAGTTAATTCATTATTATTGGCATAAACCCATATGCAAGTCATTGAAGTTCCCATCAGAAAAAAATTTGCTGCGTAAATAGAAATCGCCATTTGCTGATGAGCCGTGCCGATATAATCTGCAAGTAAAGCTGTGGCAAATGGCGTAAACGATACTACCAATAATTTAAATCCATTTAACAATAACAATACATCATTTTTTTTGGAAATAAGTTCAAACATATAATGATGATTGATCCAGCAAACCAATAATGTAAAAAAACCGATGAGAAAAGCTAAATACGTATGCCAATTTTTTAAAAGCGCCGGAAATAATGATTCATTATCTTTTACAACAGGCACATGAATATCGAGTACAAGCAGCGTGATAGCAATCGCAAAAACACCATCGCTAAACGCTTCAATCCGTCCCGTTCCTTTAGAGATAGTTTGGATATGCATTGTTGGAGATTATTAATCAGCTAAGTTAAAACAAATCTTAATCACAGATTAAAGGATTTATGGATGGCGCGGATTTTTTTAATCTGTGTAATCATTTAATCTCTCTAATCTGTGATCAACAATTAGTATTTTTGCACCAGCAAAATCAATTAATAAAATGAAATTCGGCGTGGTAATTTTTCCCGGCTCTAATTGCGACAGAGATATGATTGATGCTTTGAAAAATGATTTGCATCAGGAGGTAATTACTTTGTGGCATAAAGACAAAGACCTTTCTATGTTCACTAAAGAAGATTGCATTGTATTGCCCGGCGGCTTTAGCTTTGGCGATTACCTGCGATGCGGCGCCATAGCCCGTTTCAGCCCAATGATGCAAAGTGTGATTGAGTTTGCAAATAATGGCGGAAAAGTGTTAGGTATCTGCAATGGATTTCAGATTTTATGCGAAAGCGGTTTGTTGTCTGGAGTTCTTTTACGCAATGGAAACATGCAATTTGTTTGTAAAAATATTTTTTTGACTAATGAAAATAGTAAAGAAAAAAAAGTTTTAAAAATTCCTGTGGCGCATGGTGAAGGTAGATATTTTGCCAATGAAAATATTTTAAATGATTTACAAAAAAATAATCAGATACTTTATCGTTATTGCAATAGCGAAGGGCTTTGCGCTGTTGATTATTCACCCAATGGTTCCATCAATAATATTGCAGGAATTTGTAATAAACAAAGAAATGTTTTTGGCATGATGCCTCATCCTGAAAGAGCCTGCAGTACTTTACTCGGCAATACCGATGGCAAACAAATATTTTCAGATTTGTTTTCTATAAATTAAGTTAAAAAATCACCTGATAAAACTAATATTGCAGCAATACCGTTTATTATTTTATATTATTGCACAAACAGAAATAAATGAAAAAAATAATCTTTACACTTTTATCAGCTTTTATAATTCAAACCTCGTTTGCACAAATATTAAATCCTGTAAAGTTCAGCTACAGCGCAGTAAAAAAAAGCAACCATCAATACGAAGTGCATATAAAAACTGCAGTGGAACCAGAGTGGCATATTTATTCAATCTACAACCCTGACGGCGGCGCACAGGCTACAGCGCTCACTTTCACCAATGCAAAAGAAATTGGAAAAACAAAAGAAGCAGGTAAATTAAAAACTGTTTTTGAAAAAGAATTTAAAGTAGATCAAAAATATTTTGAACAAAATGTTGATTTTATTCAAACGGTAAAAGTAGCGCCCGGCGCAAAAAAAGTTTCAGGCACTATTGAATATATGGTTTGCAATGATAAAATATGTTTGCCGCCAAAAACCATTGCATTTGATATAGCTCTTTAAAATTAAAAATTGATACAGTAATTTTAATAGGATAACTTTTATTGTTGTCCTATTTTTTTAAATAAAAACATGAAATTTTTTAAATTTTTTATTCCTGTTATTTTATGTTGTATTGCTTTATTCTTTTTAAATGAAAATGCAACAGCGCAATCCATCACAACTAATAAAACGTTAGGACATACATTTCTCGACGGCTTGCGTTGGGGATTTATTTCGGTATTACAGCCATGCCTGTATGCCATGTTTCCGGTTACGGTTACTTTCTTTTTAAAACGAAGCCAGTCGCGAATGCAGGGAATAAAAAATGCAGTACTGTATTCTGTTTCCATCGTTGCCATATTTACTTTTTTTGCATTTGTGCTTACTTTAATTTTTGGAAAAGATACTTTGTATCAAATATCAACCAGCGCGGTTTTCAATATTTTTGTTTTTGTATTATTCATGTTTTTCGGCATATCTTTTCTCGGCGCTTTTGAAATAAGATTGCCATCAGCATGGGCAAACAAGGTTGATTCAAAAGCAGGCACACAAAGCTTTTCAGGCATCTTTTTTATGGCGCTTACATTGGTGTTGGTTTCATTTTCATGCACAGCTCCCTTCATTGGAAATTTATTGATTGATGTAACCCAACAAAAAGAAAGGCTTGGACCAATTGCAGGCTTTCTTGGATTTTCACTGGCCATTGCATTGCCGTTTGCATTCTTTGCTTTCTTCCCGGGATTGCTTAATAAAATTGCAAAGTCGGGCGGATGGCTAAATACATTAAAAGTTTGTTTTGGCTTTATTGAAATTGCCATGGCATTAAAATTTTTATCAAATGCTGACCTGGCTTATCATTGGAGGCTGCTCGACCGCGAAGTATATCTTTCATTATGGATTATTATTTTTGGTTTGCTGGGTTTTTATTTATTAGGTAAAATAAAATTCAGCCACGACGATCATTTGCCATTAAACGAATATGGGCATCCGCATCTTTCGGTAACAAGATTATTATTTGCAATTATTCCCCTTGCATTTACTGTTTATATGATTCCGGGATTATGGGGCGCTCCGTTAAATGCAATCAGCGGCTGGCTTCCAGAAAATAAAACACAGGATTTTAATTTAGAGAAATTAATAAGAAACAGCCAGCTTAATGCTGCTAATGATTCATCAAATACAAATAAAACGGTTGCATACATTAAGCCAAAAAAATATACTGATATTCTCGGTTCAGAAATTGCAGGTGTTGAAACTTTTTTTGATTATGATGAAGCCATCGCCGCAGCAAAAGCAATGAACAAACCTGTGATGATAGATTTTACAGGACATAGCTGCGCCAATTGCCGCAAGATGGAAGCAGAAGTTTTATCAAAACCAGAAGTAAGTAAAATATTGCATAATGATTTTGTAGTGGTTTCATTGTATGTAGATGAAAAAAAAGAATTGCCCGATAGCGAAAAATATATTTCCACTTTCGATCAATCATCTATCAAAACAGTTGGCGCAAAAAATCTCGATAAAGAAGCGATGATTGCCAACTCTAATGCACAACCGCAATATGTTTTTACAGATGAAAGCGGAAAGGTTATTAAAAATTCCGGAGGCTACGATCCCGATGTGCAGCGGTTTATTTCTATATTGAATGAAGTAAAAGCAGAAAATAAAAAAAGATTCCAGTAAAGAAATTCAACAAGAGCAAAAAATTTCATATAATCAAAGGCTGATGTATTCATTTAATCAAGAAACACTTCTGTTAAGCGATTCCGATATTGAGATATTAAAACGGGAGATTAAAAAAAATAAGATTTCTT
>JAICZH010000173.1 GCA_025933775.1 Chitinophagaceae bacterium | reverse complement strand
AGATGAAAAAGGAATTTTAAAAAAACAATATAAATATTCGGGTGTTACGAGTACTACAATAAATATGAGTGGCTTAATAAATGGTGTTTATACAATAGAAACATTTGACGGCACATCATGGAATAGCGTGAAAGTTATTAAACAATAATTTTCAATCTATTTATAAATGCAAAAATTTTTATTGCTAATCCTCTGCGTAAGCGCTTTTTCTGCATCGGCGCAAAAGATTGAAGGAACAGTTTATGACAGCGCCGGTAATATATTGCCATTCGCATCGGTACTTATAAAAGGAACGCCATTGGGCGTTACAGCCAACAAAGAAGGCTTTTTCAGTTTTACTTTATCCGCAGGAAAATATACTTTGGTATGCCGTTATGTAGGTTACGCTACTCGTGAAAAAACGGTAACGCTTAGTTCTGCAAATCTTTCAGTAAATTTTTATTTACCGATTCAAAAATTAGTTTTGAAAGAAGTAATAATAAAACAAGGCGCTGAAGACCCGGCTTATGAAATTATAAAACATGCAATAAAAAAACGTTCGTTTTATGAAAAACAAGTAAAAGCTTACCAGGCCGAAGTGTATATAAAAGGCATTATCAAATTAAGAAGTCTTCCCGAAAAAGTTTTAGGACAAAAAATTCCTGATGAAGACAGAAACGATATGGGGCTTGATTCTTCAGGCAAAGGAATTCTTTATTTATCAGAATCTGTTGAAAAAGTTTCTGCAAAAGAACCTGATAAATTTAAATTGGAAATAATTTCAAGCCGGGTAAGCGGCAGCAATGGATTTGGTTTTAATTTTCCCGCCCTCATCAGTTTTTATCAAAACAATGTAAATATTTTTGATGCACAATTAAACCCGAGGGGCTTTGTGTCGCCCATTGCAGATGGCGCTTTAAACTTTTATAATTATAAATTTCTCGGTAGTTTTTTTGAAGATGGAAAAGAAATAAATACCATCCGCGTAATTCCCAAAAGAAATTATGAACCCGTTTTTTCGGGAATTATAAATATTACTGAAGGCGATTGGCGAATATATAATTGCGATTTATTGCTTACCAAACAATCGCAGCTTGAAATTTTAGACTCGCTGGAAATATCGCAAATACACATTCCGGTGAGCGATGATGTATGGCGCATAAAAAACCAGGTGTTGCATTTTAATTTCAAACAACTTGGCATTGATGCCGTTGGCGATTTTGTAAATGTTTATTCAAAATATAATCTTGCTCCGCAGTTTTCAAAGAATTTTTTTAACCGGGTAATAATAAAATATGATACATCTGTAAATAAAAAATCAAAAGCATATTGGGATAGCATAAGGCCCGTGCCGCTGGAGCCGGATGAAATAAAAGATTACAAAATTAAAGACAGCATTTATGAAATAAAAAAAGATACGGTACAAAATATTGATTCGCTTAAAAAGAAACAAGGGAAAATAAAAGCCGGTGAAATTATATTGACAGGCGTAAACAGAATGCATTACAGCAAAACCAATCCTTATCAATATGAGATAGATCCTTTGCTGGAAGCCTTGCAATATAATACAGTGGAAGGATTGGCAATAGAACCTTCTTTTACTATTTCAAAAAAAATAAAACCATGGAATACTACCATAAGTTTTATTACAGATGCACGATATGGATTTAATAATAATCATTTGAATGCATGGGCCGGTTTTAATTTTGGCAGTAAAGATTTTAATGTTGATGAAAAATATAAAAAACAATCATTTTATATTGCCGGTGGAAAACGAGTAAGCCAGTTTTTTAAACAAAGCACATTAGATGGTTTAGGCAATTCCATCGCCACCTTGTTTTACGGAAGAAATGATTTGAAAATTTATGAAAATTATTTTGGTAAAGCGGGTTTTTCAAAACGCTTTGAAAGCGGCGCTGCATTTACAATTGAAGGAGAATATGAAGACCGGATTCCGATTGATAATACCACCAATTATATTTTTAATGATAAATATCAATACAGGCTTACGCCTAATTATCCGGTGGAAGTGTTATCATCGCAATTTAATCGCCATCAGGCAGTATTATTGCGCGCATCTTTCAGCATAAAGCCAGGGCAAAAATATATTGAGTTTCCCTATCAGAAAATTGCCATCGGTTCAAAATATCCAACTTTCATTTTAGATTATACAAAGGGTTTTAAAAATATTTTTGGCAGCGATGTAGATTTTGATAAATGGTTACTAACGGTAACGGATACACGAAATTTAAAACTCGCGGGTTTGATAAAATATAAATTATCGTTTGGAGGTTTTTTGAACAGCAAATCTGTGTACATACAGGATTACCAGCATTTTTATGGAAACACTTCTCACGTTGCAAAGGAATATGTGCAAACGTTTCAACTGGCTTCTTATTATCAATTCAGCACGGCTTCTTCATTTTTTACTGAACTGCATTTTGAACATCATGCCAACGGATTGCTCACCAATAAAATTCCTTTATTAAAACAATTGAACTGGAATTTGGTAGAAGGAACCAATGCGCTTTATATAAATCCGCAAACAAAATATGCCGAAGTATTTGCAGGGCTTGAAAATATTTTTAAAATTTTCAGGGTTGATTTTGTTGCAGGATT
>JAICZH010000135.1 GCA_025933775.1 Chitinophagaceae bacterium | reverse complement strand
GAAGTAATCAACAAAGAGAATGGCATTCTGATTCATTCTGAAAACGAAAATGAACTAATAGAAGCAATGAATTATATGCTGGATAATTTAGAAAAATATAATAAGGAAAATATTGCGTCTTCAGCAAGCGAAAAATTCAATTATCAAACAGTTGTACAACAATTTACTTTTGCTTATCAAACTGTATTGAAGCCATTGCCCGTAATTTAGCGATTGCAGATGGCGACAACAACGTAAGACTAAAGACGGTCATTTCATAAAAAAGCGCATCAGCCATAAACCAAAATCCCAGCGGCAAAATCAGCGAGATAATAAATAAAACGGGATCCCATTTTTTTGTAAAAAATCCTATAATAAATGATCCTTCAAATACAAAACCAGTAACATACAATACCTGTAGAAGCGATGGATGATTTATAAACCAAAAATATACCGACGCTAAAAAAGTGTTTGGATTAAAATACAAATAAGGCGCAAGGTTTTTTTTCAAAATCAATAATCCTTGATCGCTGTAAAGCCACGAAAACCTGATGAATTTCCAAAAGAATGCTGCACAATAGGAAAAGAGAAGAAAATATCGTAAGGCTTGCCACACAAATAGAAACGATTTTTTCGAAAAAAGAAATACGATAGGTGTTAATAAAAACGGAATTAGCGAATGGGTATGATGGGCTCCATAAGTATTAAAAATGATATAATACAAAAAATAAAAAACGATAAAAATAGCAATCAGCCACTTTTTACAGGGAAAAAAAATAATTGCGGTAGCAGAAGCGAACAATATAAAATCCCACGACCATGCAAGCACCTCGTTACGGGTAATCAATTCAGGTATGTGCAGAAAATGCATGAGCCAAAAAACCGGATCCAGGTAAGGGAATTTTAATACCGGCGATTGAAGCTGATGAACAAGCGTATTTGAAAAACCGGAAAAAATAAGATCGACCAAAATTACCACAAACACAATCCTGCAGAGGAACGCAGCGTCGGGGTCATTAAAATCTTTTTGGCTTATTTTATTATTCATTTATAAGATTATAAACAGAGTTAACCGTTATAGAATCATTTGAAAGCCACGAAACATTTAATATATCCACTTTCAGACTATGAATTTTTTCACCTGTTGTTTGTTCCAGGTATCTTCTGTACCAATCCGGAAATTGATTTATTGACTCGGGCGAATTTTCAAACGAAAAAATATAAGGTTTTAAAAAATTATATTTTTCACCCAACTTTTTTTTTAAAGAAGTAAACGAGGGATCACCGGATTTTTTTAGTGATGCATAATAAGAAAGCGGCGATAAAAGAAAAAACCGGTTTGCAGCAAAATGTCCGGTTGAATAATCCAACGGCTTATCATTTATTGTCACTTTATAAATTTGATAGGATGCTGGTTTAATTTCCCGCTCAGAATACATGCCCCATACGTAAAATGGAGTTATTTCGAAACCAGCAGCATTAGCTATTAAGGTGAATATCGCAAACACCAAAAATAAAAAAAATAACTTTTTACTATGCCGATATACCTTGTAAAGAAAAATTTTTTTCATATTGAAAGGCGGTTTTCAGGCAGGTGCGCTGATTAAATGTTTAAACCTTTTTTGCAAATGAAACTAAAAATAAATAATAGGTAACATTAAATTTTTACAACTTTGCCCATTGCATATGAAAATTAAAATCATTTTCAATTTGATAATATGATTAAGAACCGAAAATTAAACCCAAAAGCGAAATCAGAAATTAATACCGGATTCGGAATCAACTCATCTGACTATGGGGGAAGGTTTCTTAATAAAAACGGCCAGCCTAATATTGAAAAAAGAGGATTAGGTTATTTTGAGAAAATCAGCTTTTATCATATTCTGCTTACAATGCCAAGATGGAAATTTTTTGGTACAATACTGATTTTCTATTTTTTAATTAACCTCACATTTGGTACGATTTATTTTCTTTTAGGCGTAACAGAATTTGCAGGCATTCCTACTCACTCCAGGTTTGATGAATTTGCAGAATCTTTTTTCTTTAGTTGCCAAACCTTTACTACGGTGGGGTACGGCGGCATAAGTCCAATTGGCTTTTTAGCAGGAGTGTTTTCTTCATTCGAAGCGCTCATTGGGTTATTGAGCGTCGCGGTTGTCACCGGCTTGTTGTACGGAAGATTTTCAAAGCCAAAGGCTTACCTGCGCTTTAGTGAAAAGGCATTGCTGGCCCCTTTTCATGGGGGCAAAGCAATTATGTTCAGGTTAGCTCCTTTTAAGAATACAATATTGACTGACGCTGAAGCTAAAGTTTCGTTAGGATTGATTGTGGAGGAAGACGGCAAATTGGTTAATAAATTTTTCCAACTTTCGCTGGAATATAACAGCATCAACTCGCTTACGCTCAATTGGACGATTGTGCATCCCATTACAGAGACAAGCCCATTTTACAATTTTACTAAAGATGATTTTAAAAATTCGCGGGGCGAAATTATGGTATATGTAAAAGCATTTGACGATATGTTTTCCAACACTGTTGTTGCCCGTACTTCCTATACACTGGATGAAATTATTATCGGCGCTGCATTTGAGCCAATGTATCACAGGTCATCCAAGCAAAACAAAACGATTTTGCATCTGAATAAGTTGAACTCATTTTCAATGGTGGAAGCCGGGTTGGACGACCCGCTAAAATAAAAAATCGCGTTTTTTATTTTTTTACTATAAGTAAAACCGGCCCGCGTTTGCGGGCCGCTTTTATGATGCTGATAATTTTATGATTTTTTCTTATTGGCTTTGTATCTCATATCCGGTGTGCCATTCTTTTTCATCGGGGTGGCAGTTGAAGTAACTTTTGTTTTATTTTCCTTAAAGCGCTTATCCGCTGTACCGTCTTTCTTTACATGCGCAGTGGTCTTTTCAACTTTCGTTGATTTAGCAGCCACTGAAGGAGCAGCGGTAGAAGTGGTGGTAGTCGCTTTTTTCTTTTCAGTTTTTTTTACTGTTTGTGCGCTTACGAAACTGAATGAGCCGATAACAAGGAGAATTGCAATGATTAATTTTTTCATGTTTTAATATTTTAAATTTTGAGATATAAATGTAATACGGGGTATTTATATCTCATTATTTAAGCATCATGAATCATCAAATTTTACAATTTTATGATTGTTATTTCTCTACCTTCAGGATTCTATTTCAGGCTTTGCATGATTTGAATAAATTCTGATGCATTTAATGAAGCGCCGCCAACCAGGCCGCCATCCACATCAGGCTTACCGAAAATTTCTTTAGCATTCGCGGCCTTAACACTTCCGCCATACAATATTGAAATACTTTGTGCCACATCATCTCCATATTTTTCTGAAAGAACCTTGCGGATGAAGGCATGCATTTCCTGCGCCTGGTCGGCAGTGGCTGTTTTTCCTGTGCCAATGGCCCAGATGGGTTCATACGCGATTACAAAGTTCCTTACCTCATTTGCATCCAAATGAAGCAGGCTTTCTTTTAATTGCGTTTCTACATATTGGTTTTGAGCTTCGGCTTCCCGTACTGTCAATGATTCGCCACAACAAAAAATAGGTTTAAGATTATTTTTTAAACAAATGTCAATCTTCTGAAACAGGATGAAATTACTTTCATTAAAATATTCTCTCCTTTCACTATGACCTATTATCACATAATCAACGTTACAGGACTTAAGCATCGAGGCGCTTATCTCGCCGGTAAATGCGCCGTTTTCTTTAGTGTAACAGTTTTGCGCGCCAACATAAAAATTGTTGCTGCCTTTTAATTTTTCTTTCGCCAAAAGCAAATAAGGAAATGGAACCGCTAAAACAGTTTCGCGATCGCCGGAGAGCTCAATATTTGCCTGCACCAACGAATCCAACAGATTATTGGCTTCTTCCAAACCCAGATTCATTTTCCAGTTAGCTGCTGCTATTTGTTTTCTCATTTTTTTTAATTTTTAATAAATATTTTTTAATGATTTAATTTCGGCTTCAGTTATTTCCTTGCCTTTCAGCTTTTTCCAGTTATTAATATCGGAAACCGCCTTTTCCAAAATATATCTTTTATCTCCCCATGAAAAATTATCAATAAATTTTGGCGGAAAGGATTGGCCAAAAATACTGCAACATATACCCACAACACTTCCTGTATTAAAAGATGTGTTGATAGCACAACGACTATAATCGCCCATAAGCAAACCGCATTTTGTGCCTGCCACTACAAACTCATTGTGTTTCCGGCTCCAGATTTTTACTGCAGATGCATTATTTTTTAAATTGGAATTGCTGGTTCCTGCACCAAGATTGCACCACTCTCCTATCACAGAATCGCCAAGATAACCATCGTGGGCCTTATTGGAATAGGCCATTATGATAGAATTTTTTATTTCGCCGCCAGCGAGGCAATAAGGGCCAATTGTGGTGGCTCCGTAAATTTTGGTGCCCATCTTAATGCGGCTGCCTTCGCCGATTGATATTGGGCCACGTAGTAAACATCCTTCCTCAACCTGCGCATTCCTGCCAATATAAACCGGGCCAGCCTCAGCATTTAAAACGGCAAATTGAACCGATGCTCCCTGCTCTATAAATATATTTTCAGGACAAACCACTTGATTCCCTTCGGGAACAGGCTGTGACGTTCTTCCGGAAGTAACCATTTTAAAATCTTCGTTAATCGCCCAATTATTAAACTCAAAAATTTGCCAGGGATACTCCACGATTTTACAATCAGGGGTGAAGGAAAGTTTTTCGTTGCGCTTAAAAAGTTTCTTTAAAAATTCGTAAGAAGGAATAAAATTCGCCGGATATTTCACACACTCATTCTCCTCATATTCATGAATTAGTTTTTCAGAAGCAATAAACACTTTCCCTGGAAAAACGTGTTGCCACTTTTCAAAAATGGTATAAATTCCAATTCTGGTATGGCTTATAGATCGAACCTGGCCGAAAGGAAATAAAAAATCTCTAAAGAAAATATCATCAAGCAAAATCTTCATTTGCCAGTTGTGTTGTGTAAAAAAAAGGAGTTGAAATTAAAAAAAATCCCCCAAAACCGGGGGATAAAAAATCAAAGTGTAATTAATTATTTCTTTTTCTCGTAGCGTTTTCTGAACTTGTCAATACGCCCTGCTGTATCTACCAGCATATTTTTACCGGTATAAAACGGATGAGAAGTATTTGAAATTTCCAGCTTAATTACCGGATATTCCTTGCCATCTTCCCACTGAACGGTTTCTTTAGATGCAGCAGTTGAGCGGCTCAGAAACATGGTATTATTACTCATATCGCGAAAAACAACGAAACGGTAATTTGAAGGATGAATGTCTTTTTTCATATTGTTTGTTTTTAACATGGCTTCCTGGTTGCAGTCTCCATGTATTTTTTT
>JAICZH010000061.1 GCA_025933775.1 Chitinophagaceae bacterium | reverse complement strand
TTTTAGAAGCCGTTCAGTCGGCCCGGGAACTTACCGACCTCCTGATGCAGATAGCGTTTCATTTTTCCCTGATGAGTCGGGAGATATAAAACTTGAAATGAACACTGAGTTGCGATTAAAGATCAACAACATCTTAGAAGGCGCATTTTTTATAGATGCAGGAAATATCTGGCTATATAATAAAGATACTAGTACTATTCATCCAAGGCCGGGTGTGCAGTTTACTAAGGATTTTCTTAAACAACTGGCTATAGGTACAGGTGTGGGATTACGAATTAACTTAACTATTTTATTATTAAGAATTGATTTAGCAACACCATTGCGGGAACCCTGGTTACCGCCGGGGCAAAGATGGGTAATCAATAAAATTGATTTCAGCAGCAGAGACTGGAGAAAGAAAAATCTAGTTTTGAATCTTGCAATTGGTTATCCATTTTAATCAGTCTGAAAAAATCTGACTGCAATAAATGTAATCACCCATTGCAGTTGGCTTTAGCCAACTGAACATAAAAAAATTATTTATGAAAAAATTATTTAGCAGCTCTTGCCAACTTTGCAGCATCTGCTTTTTTCTGCTTTTCTGTTGCATGATCCACTTCACCCAATGGCCTGTCTTTTGCAAAATCAACCAATATCGGCGCTGCAACAAATATAGATGAATACGTACCGGTGATAACACCAATCAACATGGCAAAAGCAAATCCACGCGTTACTTCTCCACCAAAAATAAATAAGATAAGTAAAGTAAGAAATACGGTTGCGGAAGTCATAATAGTACGGCTCAAAGTATCATTCACAGCACGGTTAATGATGGTGGGCTTATCCGCTCCTTTCATGTTGCGGCTGTACTCACGTATCCTGTCGAATACAATAACCGTATCGTTCATCGAGAAACCTATTACCGTTAATATCGCCGCAATAAAATGCTGATCAATTTCCAATGGAAAAGGAACAATGTTTTTGAAAAAAGAAAACACAGCCAATGCAACAAACACGTCGTGCAATAATGATACAATTGTTCCCATTGAATATCGCCAATCGCGAAAGCGAAGAAAGATATAAATGATAATTGCAATCAATGCAAATATGGTGGCTTTAATTGCGCCGTTTCTTAAATCTTTTGAAATGACAGGCTGCACCACCTGTGAACCGCGGATATTATTTTTTACAAATTGATCTAATGTAAGGTTGGGTGGGAGTTGCGATTTCAGCCCCTGGAATAAATGAGCCTGCACGGTGCTATCCGCATTTTGAACGCCTTCCAGATATGCGGTGGTAATATTTAAATGTTTATTATCTCCAACAGTTTTTATAACAGGATAATCGCCGCCCAATGCATCACGCAAACTGTTTCGTATATCTTCATTTTTTACATTCTTATTAAATTCTACAGTATAGCTTCTTCCTCCTTTAAATTCAACTCCATATTCAAAACCATTAAAGAAAGAACCTACGCCAAATATTAAAACAAATATTGAAATAAAATAAGCAACCTTTCTATATTCAATAAATTTAAAATTGGCATGTTTAAATATCTTTCTTGAAAATGTTGTAAAGTATTTAAAATGTCTTTGACGGTTGGTATATACATCTGTAACCAATCTTGATATTAATATTCCGCAGAAAAGTGATAAAGAAATACCAAGCATTTGCGTAGTAGCAAAGCCAAGCACGGGCCCTAAACCAAAATAAAATAAGATGGCTGCGGTTAAAAACACAGTTACGTGAGCATCAATTACCGGCGCATATGAACGGCGATAACCATCATGCACTGCAAGCGGATAACTTTTGCCACGGGCAAGCTCTTCTTTTATTCTTTCAAAAATAATAACGTTGGTATCAACGGCCATACCGATTGTGAGCACAAGCCCTGCAATACCAGCAGCAGTAAGGGTTGCGCCGAGTGCGCTTAAAATACCAATGGTAAAAAGCAGGTTTAATATCAATGCAATATTCGCAATCCATCCTGCATTATTGTAATATATCAGCATTAAAATAAATATTACAATAAACGAAAGTATAAAAGCAATAGCGCCGCCATGTACCGCGCTGGCGCCAAGTGTAGGGCCTACAATTTGTTCCTGAACAATTTTTGCCGGAGCATCTATTTTACCAATTTTTAAAATGCTTGCTAAGTCCTGTGCTTCCTGAGTAGAAAAGTTACCACTGATTTCAGAATTGCCGCCATCAATTGGGCCAATTACATTCGGTGCGCTATAAACAATATTATCCAGCACAATGGCAATAGGCCTGTTTACATTATCGCCGGTCATTTTTGCCCAGGTGCGTGTTCCGGTAGGCGTCATCTGCATTTCAATGGCTGGACGACCATGTTCATCATAATCGGCCCGTGCATCTTCAACCCCTTCGCCTTCCAGCTTTGCTTTATCAGAGCCTGGTATTGTTTTTATAGCATATAATTCAAAATATTTTCGATTTGTTTTTTCATCTTTTTGTTCAATGCCATATAAAAATTTCAGGTTAACCGGAAAACTATTTTTTACCACATCAAGATTGAGATATTGATTGGCTTTTGCTGTATCTTTTTCTTCAATATTGGCAATGGCTGCAAAGTATTGTGGCTTGCCGCTTTTATCCTGTTGCGGCCCGATAAAATGAATCACACTGGCCAGTGCATGATCATTTACAGTTGATTTAGTAGTATCTGTTTTATTTGATGTTGTATCGTTTATATTTTTTGTAGTATCTGTTTTTGTTCCATTTAAATATTGAGTAAGCGATTTATCGGCATCTTCAATATTTTTTTCTATTTCACCAATATTATAAACTTCCCAAAACTGCAAATGCGCCGAAGCCTGCAATAATTTTCTTACTCTTTCTGCATCCTGCACTCCTGCAAGTTCTACGGTAATTATATCTTTATTTTCATCCAGATTAATATTGGGCTGGGCTACGCCAAATTGATCAATACGCTTTAATAATATTTTATAAGTTTGGTTAATGGCCGACTTGGAAGTAGTTTGTAATTTATCAAGCACCTGCTGGTCATTATCAGTGATCTTAATATCTTTTCCTGCGCCTGCAAATAATGAAGCAAGATTTACGCCCGGGTTTTGCTGCTTAAATACTTGCCCGAATAAAGTGATGTAATCCAAATCGCTGTTTACTTTTTCAGCATTGGTTTTGTTTAATGCATTTACTAATTGCGGGTCTTTTGGATTATTGCTTAATGATTTTATAACACCTTCGAGATCTACATTCAATGTTACGCTCATACCTCCTTGCAGGTCGAGGCCAAGGTTCAGTTCATTCTCTTTGCATTTGAGGTAAGTGGTTCCAAGCAAAGGATAAATTTTGGTATCGCGGGTACTATCGAGTATGCGTTGAAATCTTGTTTTTATCAAAGCATCTTTTTCATCGCCTTTAATGCCGGGATGAGCCATAGTAACCATTTTGGTGGCTTTCTGTTTCATCTTGCTTTCGTAGCTGTTCACCACCCAGGTAAAAGATAGTTGATAAATGGATATCAGAATAAGCGTAATGGCAAAAAACCACACCAAACCTTTCAGTTTCATATCTTAATTTTTAGAAGTGTGCAAAGATAAGGTTTTGGAAGAAAAAAGCTGAGATGAATTTGGATGAAAAATGAAGATGTTTTTAAAAATAAAATCATTTTAGCGGCAGGATTTATATTTTTGAAATAATATTATTGATATGGAAATAAAAAAAATTGTATTTATTGTTTTTATCTCTTTTTTATTGTATGCCTGCAGTTCTTCCAAAAAAATTCAAACAATACATTCACAAAGTATTTCTGAACCAATTTCTACAACAACAGATACCATTTTGAATAAAAAAATTATAGAAACGGATCATGCAAAAACGGATTCATTTTTTGTAGATCTTTTAAAAGAATACCCGCAATACTTCGACAGCATTTTAAAAAATCGAAAGGCATGGAATGTGCAAATAATTTATACCGAAATAAACCGGGATAAAAAAAATCGCCCGCATTTTACCGATCATTATTTTAATGTAGATGCATCACAATATTTTTATCCCGCATCTACCGTAAAGCTTCCAACTGCCTTGCTTGCTTTACAAAAATTAAATGAGTTAAATAGAACAGGCATTACTAAAAATACTTCCATGATCACAGAAGCCGGATACAGCGGGCAAACCGCCACTTACAACGATCCGCAAACTGCTGATGGAAGGCCCAATATAGAAAGTTATATTAAAAGAATTTTTTTAGTAAGCGATAATGAAGCCTTCAATAGGTTGTATGAATTTTTAGGACAGCAATATCTTAATCAGCAACTGCATGATAAAGGTTATGAAGATGCACAAATTATTCATCGCTTGGAAATTTTTTTATCGGAAGATGAAAACAGACACACCAATCCAATAGAATTTTTAGACAGTAATAATAATATTTTATATAACCAACCGCTCGTTTATAACGGTGATGCACACACGAAAAGAAGTGATTCATTGGGAAAAGCTTATTACAGCAATGGGGTTCTTATCAACACGCCAATGAATTTTTCAAAAAAGAACAGGATAAGCCTTGAAGACCTGCATCATATTTTAAGAAGTGTAATTTTCCCGGATGATGTTCCCGAAAAACAAAAGTTTAATCTTACAAAAGATGATTATGAATTTGTTCACAAGTATATGTCAGCGTTTCCTTCAGAATCAATTTATCCATCTTATGACTCTGCTGAATATCCGGATGCATACGTAAAGTTTTTATTACATGGTTCGCAAAAGGAGCCGCTGCCAAAAAGCATCCGGATATTTAGTAAGTCAGGCGATGCTTATGGCGAGCTACTCGACATAGCCTACATTGTTGACTTTGATAAGAACATAGAATTCTTTTTATCTGCCGCCATCAATTGCAATACCGATGGAATTGTAAATGATGATAAATATGATTACGATACGATTGGTTTTCCTTTTATGAAAAATCTTGGACAGGTAATTTATGATTATGAATTAAAAAGAAAAAAACGTTACCAGCCTGATTTGTCTTCTTTTAAAATGCAATATGATAAATAATTTTTTACCACGAACCTGCCTGTCGGCAGACAGGTGCACGGATTAAATGATACACTACATTCTTTCAGGAACTTGTATTCCTAACAGATGCAACCCGTTTTTTATAACAATGCTCGTCATAACGGAGATGCATACACGAAGTTTTTTCTTTTCATCATTTTCTGCATTGGCAACTGAATGTTCCGCATAAAATGAATTAAATGTTTTAGCCAAATGAAAAACATAATTGGCAATCACAGACGGGTTCAGCTCTTGAGCAGCCTGTATTACAGCATTATTATATTTCTCCAAGAAAATTATTAAAGTTCTTTCAAGAGGAAGTAACGAAACGGTTGCCGGTTGCTGGTTGCCGGTTGCCGGTTGTTCCTCCACTTTTCTCAAAATAGATTGTATCCGCGCATAAGTATATTGAACAAACGGCCCGGTGAATCCATGAAAATCTATACTTTCTTCAGGATTAAAAACCATTCGTTTTTTAGGATCTACTTTTAATAAATAAAATTTCATAGCGCCGAGGCCAAGAGTTTCATAAAGATCATTCAATTCTTCATTGGTAAAATCTTTTACTTTACCTAATTCTTTTGTATGATGCTTTGCAGTTTCAATCATTTCATCAATCAAATCATCAGCGTCAACCACAGTGCCCTCGCGGCTTTTCATCTTTCCGGTAGTTAATTCCACCATACCATAACTCAAATGAAGAATTTTATCAGCGAATGGCATTCCGAGTTTTTTACAAATTTCTTTCAGCACTTTCATGTGATAAATTTGTTCATCGCCAATTACATAAATACTTTCATCAAGATGGTATTGTTCAAATTTTTGTTTTACCAATCCAATATCCTGGGTTATATAAACGGAAGTTCCATCGCTGCGCAATAATAATTTTTCATCCAGCCCTTGCTCTGAAAGATCAATCCATACGCTGCCATCTTCTTTTTTATAAAACGATCCGTCTTCCAATCCTTTTTGCACAAATTCTTTCCCGAGAATATAAGTATCGCTTTCATAAAAAGTTTTATCAAAATCAACGCCTATTCTTTTATACGTTTCATCAAAACCTTTATACACCCAACTATTCATTTTGTTCCAAAGCTCCATCACATCAGGCTTTCCACGTTCCCAATCCAAAAGCATTTCCTGTGTTTTTTTCATAATGGGCGCTTCTTTTTCAGCCTTATCTTTTTCAACTCCTTTACTTTTTAACTTTTCAACTTCATTTTTATATTCATTATTAAAACGTACATAATAATCGCCTACAAAATGATCGCCTTTGGTGTGGGTTGATTCTGGCGTAGCGCCATTTGCAAAATGTTGCCATGCAATCATGCTTTTGCAAATATGAATGCCCCGGTCATTTACAATGCTCGATTTATAAACTTTGTTTCCGTTTGTTTTTAAAATCTCTGCAACACTCCATCCTAAAAAATTATTTCTTAAATGACCGAGGTGCAAAGGCTTGTTGGTATTGGGTGATGAATATTCAACCATTATTTTTAAATGCGTTATTTCTTGTGTTCCATAATTTTCATTTTTATAATTTTCAAAAAGAAATGATTGGAGATAATCATCATTAATGGTAAGATTTAAAAAAGCTTTTATAACATTATACGATGAAATAAAATTGTTGTGATGCTCAGTTAATTTATTGCCGATTTCTTTTGCCAGTTTATCAGGAGAAAGTTTTAATTTTTTTACCAAAGAAAAAAGCACAATGGTATAATCGCCTTCAAACTCAGGCCTGGTGTCATTTATCTGAAAATCTTTTTCAGAAAATGATTGATGATATAATCCTTCGAGGCTTTTTATAACTGCCTGTTGTATCAAATTTGTAAT
This sequence comes from Chitinophagaceae bacterium, assembly GCA_025933775.1. Classification (GTDB taxonomy): domain Bacteria; phylum Bacteroidota; class Bacteroidia; order Chitinophagales; family Chitinophagaceae; genus Ginsengibacter. The sequence continues at coordinate 13,700 of JAICZH010000061.1, read as the reverse complement.
CGTCATTTTTCAAAAGTAAGATGAAACATTCTTATCATTCATCGTTCATCATTCAAAATTTAAAATTAATTTTGCGCCTTCTCAAAATAAGTCCTTATGGACAAAAAAAAGGAGCAGCATGATAAGTGTAAATAACGTAACGCTGGCTTATGGCAAAAGGGTTTTGTTTGATGAAGTAAACCTCAATTTTAATAAAGGAAATTGTTATGGAATTATTGGCGCCAATGGCGCAGGCAAATCTACTTTTTTAAAAATAATTAGCGGAGAAATTGAGCCAAACAAAGGCTCAGTAAGCATTTCGCCGGGCGAGCGTATGGCAGTGCTGAAACAAAATCAATTTGAATTTGATGAGGTAACTGTTTTAAATACGGTATTAATGGGCCACAAAAAAATGTGGGATGTGATGCAGGAAAAAGACGCCATTTATTTAAAAGAAGATTTTAATGAAGAAGATGGAATGAAAGCAGGCCACCTCGAAGCAGAGTTTGGTGAAATGGGCGGATATACTGCTGAAAGCGATGCCGCTACTTTATTAAATGAATTGGGTGTGCCTGATGATTTGCATCAACTATTAATGAAAGATATTGGTGCAAATATGAAAGTAAGAGTGTTGCTTGCACAGGCTTTGTTTGGTAATCCTGATATTTTATTGTTGGATGAACCAACGAATAATCTGGATGTAGAAACGATTTCATGGCTCGAAAATTTTTTAGCTGATTATGAAAACATTGTATTAGTAGTAAGCCATGACCGGCACTTCTTAGATGCAGTGTGCACGCACGTTGCAGATGTTGATAAACAAAAAATAAAAATTTATACAGGCAATTACACTTTCTGGTACGAGAGCAGCCAATTGGCGGCAAGGCAGGCGACAGACAAGAATAAAAAGATGGAAGAAAAGAAAAAAGATTTGCTTGAATTTATTGCACGTTTCAGCGCCAATGCATCTAAGAGTAAACAAGCTACTTCACGTAAAAAGGCTTTGGATAAATTAGTGTTTGAAGATATAACGCCAAGCAACAGAAAATATCCCGGCATTATTTTTAAACCAGAAAGAGATGCAGGCAATCAAATTTTAGATGTTCAAAAACTAAGTAAAAGCATTGATGGCAGAGCGCTTTTCAACAATATAAATTTTGATATTGTAAAGGGACAGAAGATTGGTTTTGTAAGTAAAGACCCCGTTGCGCTTACTTCTTTTTTTGAAATTATTAATAAAAGAATGAAAGCTGATAGCGGAAAATTTGAATGGGGAAGTACCATCACCACTGCATATTTACCCAATGACAACAGTGAATTTTTTGAAACAAATCTTACCCTAATGGATTGGCTTCGCCAGTATGTGCCCGATCATTATACTGATGTGGATGAAGATTTTTTGAGAGGTTTTTTAGGTAAAATGCTTTTTAGCGGCGATGAAATAAAAAAGAAAACAAACGTGTTAAGCGGCGGTGAAAAAGTAAGATGTATGATAAGCCGGATGATGTTACAAAATCCGAACGTAGTAATTTTAGATGAACCTACTAACCATCTTGATTTGGAAAGCATCACTGCATTTAATGATGGAATGATCAGTTTTCCCGGCATCGTTTTACTCACCACACACGATCATCAGTTTTTGGAAACTGTTGCCAATCGCATTATTGAAATAACGCCCAAAGGCACTATTGACAGGCTCTGCAGCTATGATGAATATATTTCTGATGATCGAATAAAGAATTTACAACAGGAACTCTATAATTAAATACAAATTTTTTTTCAACAAAATAAATAATCATTTTAAAATTAGTGCGAATATTTTTTGCAGTTATGTAAATTCATTTAATATTGAAGGAACTAAAACATAATCAATGATCTTTTCAATTGCATAGGGTTTTTAACCCGATGTTACAAAAAGGGTGAAGCATATTTCAAAAAAACTTTTACGCTCATTTTATTTTTGTTTCCTTTACACAACTATTTTATTTTTCCAATTTTCATTAAATGGATTTATCAAAAAACAATCAACCTTTTTATGTAAAGCTTGCAACGACGCTGGTTGCTATCATTGCAATTGGATATTTAAGCATTTTGGGAAAAGAAATGTTGTGCCCGCTTTTATTTGGTTTATTATTTTCAATATTGCTTTTACCCATCGCTGTTTTTTTTGAAAGAAAAATAAAATTACATCGCAGCGCTGCATCGGCATTGGCTGTTATTTTGCTTTTGCTTGTAATCGGCGGAATATTACTTTTAGTTGCATCACAAATTTCAAATCTTGCAGGCGATCTTCCCCGGCTTAAAGAACAAATTATTTTATCGTTGCAACAATTTCAGCAATGGGTATCTGCTACATTTCATATTAACATACAAAAGCAGATGAATTATGTAAATTCTGCAACGGTAAAACTTGAAAACGCAACTCCCGCAGTGATAGGCAGCACGGTGCTTTCGCTATCTTCTGTTTTATTGTTTTTGGTGTTTATTATACTCGATACTTTTTTTATGCTCTTTTACAGGAGGAGATTATTAAAATTTCTGATAGATGTTTTTGGTGAAAAAAATTCTGCAATTGTTTACGACATTGTGCAAAGAGTGCAATTTATTATAAGAAAATATTTAATAGGCATTTTACTCGAAATGACTACAGTTGCATTTGTTTGCTGCACTGTTTTTTTATTGCTTCGTATTAAGTATGCCATATTGCTTGGGCTTATTACTGCGTTATTTAATATCGTTCCTTACATTGGTATTTTCACAGCTTTAGTGTTGAATATTATCATCACATTTGCCACTACTGCATTAGCTTCTAAAGTAATATTGGTAATAATAACTGTAATTTCGATGCACCTTATTGACAGTAACATTTTACTTCCGTTAATCGTTGGCGGAAAAGTAAGAATAAATGCTTTCGTAACCTTGCTGGGCGTGGTTCTTGGCGAAATGATTTGGGGCATTGCTGGCATGTTTTTATCTATTCCGGTTATTGCTATTTTTAAAATTATTTTTGATAGAATTGAAAGTCTTCAGCCGTGGGGACACTTATTAGGAGATGAAAAAATTGAAGTCAAAACTTTCAGGCTTAAAAAAAATATCAAAAATGAAATACACGAAAAAAAATAATTTTCCTGTAGTCTTCTTCAAAAAACTCTTAACATTTTGCTTATTTAATTGGTATGGTTTTAGTCTTATTAATTGCCCCGATATAAAAAAAATCTAACACCTAAAATATTAAGCTATGAAAAAAGTGTTTATTGCATTTTTTGCATTAGCTCTTTCATCAGGCGCTTTCGCCCAAAATTCCACATCAACCTCCAATTCCACCAGCCAGGTACAACTCATGCAAAATAAAAATGGAGTGGTAATGAAAAATGGAAAAGTATGGGAAAGAAAAAATGGCAAGGTTTCTGTATTAACTCAAATCTTGTATTGGCTGACGGAACCACTGTAAGGCCCGATGGAACTGTGAAAATGAAAGACGGTACAACAACAATGATGAATGATGGCGATTATTTTAAAATGGATGGAACAAAGGGCAATACAAAACGGGATAAAAATGCTTTGCCTAACAAAATGGGAACCGACACAACAAAATAAAATAATAAGGCCCGAAATGAAAACAAAATGCCACATTTTTATGTGGCATTTATTTTTAAAAAAAATATTTTGACAAAAAAAATATTTAATTTGTTTACTAATTGCTTTGAAAATGCTATGCCCTCACTTCACTCCTTTTCCCGAAATACAAACCGACAGGCTGCTGCTGCGCAGGATGACAATCAACGATGCAAAAGAAATTTTTTTTCTGCGCTCGAGCGATGAAGTAATGAAATATATTGACAAAGAAAAAACCGCCGCTTTGCAAGACGCCGAAATTTATATAAACAAAATCAATGATTCTATTAACAGCAATAATGGAATTATGTGGGGAATTACTTTTAAAAACAATCCGAAAAAAATATTCGGGTATATTGGTTATTGGCGTTTGATAAAAGAGAATTACCGCGCCGAAGTAGGTTACCTGCTTCATCCATTGTATTGGCGAAAAGGTATTATGAAAGAAGCATTGTTGCGGGTGATTGATTTTGGTTTTAAAGATATGCAACTGCATAGCATCGAGGCGAATATTAACCCTTCAAATGCAGCATCAGCAAGGCTTTTACAAGCTACAGGATTTGTGCAGGAAGCTTATTTTAAAGAAGATTATTTTTTTAATGGAAAATTTTATGATACCGTTATTTATTCAAAGCTGCAATAAATTTTTTTATTTTAATTTGTTTCAAAATAAAAAGAGTTACCGATCTGGCAACTCTTTTTATTACTAAAAATTTTATTGGGGATTAATGAACTTTAAATTCAACTTTTCTGTTTCCCCATAATAAATTAACTACTCCCTTCGGGCTGATGGTGAACGTCATTTTTTCTGAAGGAGGATTCGCTTCCGTATATTTTGTTTTTACACGTAAAGCATCATCGCTTTCTTTATATTTAAATGCGCCCCACTGGCTCCATGTTTTATTGAAAATTATGGTTACATCATTTCCATTAAATAATGTAAACAATCCATATTTGCCGGCAGGTAATTTTTTTCCATCAATTGTTATGTTTTTATCTGTTGCAAAAACGGTGGCTTCATTAGCGCCGGTCCGCCAAACTTTTCCATCCATTGGTTCCACATCTTTGCCAATTGTTCTTCCTTTTACTAATGGCTGGCTATAATCAATTGAAATAGTGGCGCCGCTATTTATTTTTTGGGTAACTGTTGCAGGAAGGCTTGCTCTTTTACTTTTGTCTGCTTCGTTTTGTGCATTTACCTGCATGGTTGTCATTAATCCTGATGCAAGAAGCGCCATTGTAAATAATTTTTTCATTGTTATAATTTTTTATTTTGTTTAATTTAAAAAAAACGTTGTAAATGTTTTTCAAATATATCAAAAACTTATAAACGATTTTTTGCTTTGAAGTAACCGCAATGTTAAATTTTTAATTCCTTAGTTTAATCAGGATTTTCTTTGTGAAATAATTCTCGCAATTCATCGACCATTTTTTGGATGAGCCTTTTTTTCTTTAGTCGTTGCCATTTTTATTTAATTATAAAATAAAAAAAAGGCTGTGCCAAATAATAAAATATTTTTTGACAGAGATAATACTAACGGTAAGGCATAAACGCTTTTATTTATGGCACATATTTAAAATTCAAAGCATCCCGGTTCCAGTGGGCAGTAACAGCGGCTGCTTCATAAGTTGTTTGCAAAAACTCGAACAAAAATTTTTCAGGATCATCAGCAGTTCTCACTGCTTCATAAGGCAATAAAAATTCTCCCAACTCTTTGCTGAAAAAAGCTTCATCGGGTTGTACCTTTTGCACGCCAAATGCAGCAGGAGTAGGATATGCATAAGAATAAAAAGCCGGTTGTTCAAACCCGGGACCACCGCCCCAAAAGCCTGCGCTCGAAACTTCATGCGAATAGGCTTCCTGCATTACTTTAAGCGGAATATTTGTAACAGTGCTTTCATATTTTGGCGCTTCCCTTCCTGAAAACCGTGTAACGGCTAAATCAAATCCTCCCCAAAAAAAATGAACAGGGCTGCATTTACCGGTAAATCCTGCGCGAAATTTTTTAAAAATGGGTTCAATTTTTACGAGCGCCTGCCAGAATAAATTGATCTGTTTTTTATCATAACTTTTATGAATTTCATCTTCTGCAAAAGCAATGGCAGGATCAATTTCATTAGGCTTTGCATAAATATCCGATTTAATATTTAGTGATGCAAGCTTATCAACAACTTCTTTATAAAAAGATGCAACAGTTCGTGAATACAAATTTACTTTTTCATTACCTCCATTACTGGTTGTTATTAAAAGATAATGATGAATGAAATTAAATTCTATTTCAAATATTCCATGTTCGTATGGAATGCTTCCGGTCGTTAATCCCCGCGGCGAAATATACAAAGTAACGTGCCATGAATGATTGATCCATGTCATGTTCTTTAATCTTATCTTTCCTACAATCTGCGTATATAATTGCACGGTGGCAAGCGTATCTTTCAGGTCTTCATATTTTAATTGCGGCCATTCGTTCTTTTTCATGATCTTTTTGATTTTTTTTTTGCAGCTATTTTTTATGCCGAAAAGTTTGCTATTAATAATATGATGCGCAATTTAATCTCAAAGTGTTTAATACAAAAGTTCTATCTTCTCATTTTGATAATCGTGCGTGGCTTCAAGAATTTTGTTTGTTATTCATTACAAAAATACAGTGGCTCAAAACCCGCTCTGGCGCAGGTCTCCCTTTAATCTTTCGTTCAGAAGTTTTTTATCAGGATAATCAGGTAATCATTAATCTGTGGTTCAGAATTTTCATTAATCTTTCTTTATATTAAGTTGATTATTTTTGATAAAAAAATAATAATGCATAATTATGATACTGTTTCCACAACGCTCAATAGTTTAAAAGAAAGAGGATTTACCAAAGATTTTAATATTGCTTTCGATAAAATAATCTGCAGCGAAACCAATGAATGCCTTAACCCGGCTGAGTTTGAGATAACAGAAATTTACCGGTTTGAAGGCGAATCCAATCCATCGGATGAAGCCGTAGTTTATACAATTGAATCAATAGATGGAAAAATGAAAGGTATATTGGTAAATGCATTCGGGCCTTATTCTGATTCAATATCAGATGAGATGATTAAAAAACTTTCTATTAACCGTAAATAATTATTGTAACAATAATTTTTATTTTAAACTAAATAACTATGCTCAATCGAAGAAAATTTTTACAGCTTTCAAGCCTCTCTGCTCCTTTGCTTTCAATAAAAAATATAGCTACTAACGGTGATGCATACACGAAACCAATTGTAATTTCAACATGGGAAACTTATAAAGGGGGAAATACAGAAGCATGGAAAGTTTTAGCAGCCAATGGAAGATCGCTTGATGCCGTAGAAGCAGGCGCACGATATGTAGAAAGCACTATTGATTGTTGTGTAGGATTAGGCGGAAACCCAGACAGGGATGGGATTGTAACACTTGATGCCTGCATTATGGATGAACATGCTAATTGCGGCGCAGTGGGCGCAATCCAACAAATTCTGCATCCGGTATCCGTTGCCAGAAAAATTATGGAAACCACACCGCACATCATGTTGGTGGGGGACGGCGCACAACAATTTGCATTAGAAAACGGATTTAAAAAAGAATCAAAAAATTTATCTCCCTCAGCAGAAGCCGCTTATAAAGAGTGGCTGAAAAAAAGTGAATACAAACCGGAAATAAATATTGAAAATAAAAAGAGCCATGATACGGTTGGCCTTATTGCCCTTGATGCATTTGGCAATATGAGCGGCGCTGTAACAACCAGTGGGATGGCTTTTAAAATTCATGGTCGTGTGGGCGATTCTGCAATTATTGGTGCAGGCCTTTTTGTAGATAATGAAGTAGGGGCTGCAACATCAACAGGAGTAGGTGAAGAAAATATGCGAATATGCGGAACCCACCTTGTTGTGGAATTTATGCGGCAAGGGGATTCGCCCGAAATGGCCTGCCGTAAAGCAGTTAACAGAGTAGTGAAAAGAGATATGGCAAAAGCAAAAACATTTCAATTGGCATTTTTAGCATTAAATAAAAAAGGCGAATATGGCGCTTACGCCTTACAAAAAGGTTTTGTGTATTGTGTAAAAAGTAATGGAGAAGAAAAAACAATTGCATCGAAATATGTTTTTGAAATATGAAACTTGAAATAATAGGATTTAATATTGAAAGCTGTATTGCAGCGCAGGATGCAGGAGCCAATCGCATTGAATTGTGCGATAACTTTTCTGAAGGCGGAACTACGCCTTCGTACGCATTTATAAAAGCAGCCAGAGAAAAACTTTCTATTGAACTGTATGTAATGATACGCCCACGCGGGGGCGATTTTTTATATAGCAAAGATGATTTTGAAATAATGAAAGCTGACATAGAAATATGCAAGCAACTTGGCTGCGATGGAATTGTTACCGGCATTTTAAATAGTGATGGAACGGTTGATAAAAAAAGAACGGCGCAACTTATCGGGTATGCATACCCGTTAGGCGTTACTTTTCATCGTGCGTTTGATAGAGTGAAAGATCCTTTTCAATCGCTGGAAGATATTATTGAAATAGGATGTGAAAGAATTTTAACCTCCGGCCTGCAGCCAAAAGCTATGGATGGCGTGGAAATGATTAAACAATTAATTGCTCAGGCAAACGAAAGAATTATCATCATGCCCGGCTCGGGTGTAAATGCACAAAATATTATTTCAATTGCTGAAAGTACCGGCGCTGCTGAGTTTCATAGTTCGGCAAGTATGTTTATAAATACACAAATGAAATATGAAAACGAATTACTGAAAGAAAAAATGAAACACATTACTGTTAATAAAAGTGAAGTGAAAAAGATGGTTGAGCTATTGAAACAAAAGGTTAATTGTTAAGCTCATTTTAATCTAATTATGAACATTCACTTAAAAAGATTAGCTTTGCACCTCAATTTTTTTAAATAACACAATACAAATGGACAACAAATCAACAGGAACTGTAAAATTTTTCAATAGTGAAAAAGGATTCGGTTTCATTAAACACGATGATTCTTCAAAAGAAACATTCGTACATGCAAGTGGCCTGATAGACCAGGTCAAAGAAAACGATCACGTAGAATTCGACTTGCAAAATGGAAAAAAAGGCATGAATGCCGTTAATGTAAAATTAATCGGCTAAGATCGATAATTTTAAAAACTAAGGGCAGCTTCAAAAAAACTGCTCTTTTTTATTTTATAACCTTTGGAAGCAAACGAGGCACTTGCTTTTTGTATTCAGCATATTCGTTCCCGAATTCTTTTAATAATTTTTTTTCTTCTAAAGGAACTCCGATTAAAACATACAGGTTAATTATAACCACAGCAATTAAATTATTCAACAACGGAAAAAGAAAAAAAAGTCCCCAAATAAATAATAATGTGCCGAGATACAATGGATGCCTTACATATTTATGAATCCCATCCAACTTTAAATGCATAGAAGGCTGAGGCTGATATAAAGAACGCACGCCGCTTAATAATTTAAAATATTTTATAATCGAAATTATCATGATCACTAAGCCCGGCAATACCAAAATAATGAATGCCAAATATTTTATCAATGATCCCCTTAATAAAATGTAACTGCGAAATGAGTATTGAAAATATAACAGTAACGCTAAAGTTATAAATGCAAATATGGAATAAGCAAGCCGGTAATACCTAAAAAAAATTTCATTACTTTTTTTTAAAAAATTTTTCAATGTGGGTGCAGCAAGGATACTGTGAACCGCACAATAAAGTATCCATAAAAACCCAAGTAAAATATGATTAGCGTACAAAGATTCTTTTTTTGAAAAGATACAAAAATTGTTACTAAATTTTTTTTCTAAAGATGTTAATTTAAAAACTTATATCCATGTTTTTTGATAAGCCACGCTTATATTTGCAAATTCACTTTTTTAAAAAAACCCAAATGAAAAAAATAATACTTTTTAGCGCTCTCATTTTTATTGCAGCGGCACCCACTTTTGCACAAAACAATGGCGCCATCCATTTATCCAAAGGGCAAAAATATGTGGTGGAAAATAAAATAACTACCAACAGTTCTTCTGAAGTACAGGGCCAGCAAATGGAATCGAATGCTGATATTACAACTGTATTCAACATTAATGTAGATGACGTGAAAGACAATAATTATAATATGACCAATAGCATTGCCGGAATTAAAATGAATATGACGATGGCAGGGCAAAATGTAACTTTTGATTCTGATAAAAAAGAAGATATGGATGGACAAATGGGAACCAATATTAAAGGTTATATCAATAAACCCAATCCTGTAACAATGGATGCTTCGGGTAAAATAATTATTGATGATAAAAAAGATTCATTAAAAGATAGCGCATCTACTCAAACGGCCATGTTGTTAAAACAATTGGGCGATCCTGAAGCACAGGGCTATGGCGCTACTTTTGCTTTTGTTGCTATTCCTCAAAATGCAAAAGCCGGAACTACCTGGCAAGATTCTACTTCTAAAGATGGCGTAACCCGGGTAACAAATTATACAATAAAAGAAATAAAAGATAATATTGCCACTCTATCCATTTCTGGTACTGAAACAAGAGATACCAAAATGCAAATGAATGGAATGGATATCAACACAAAAACCAATGGAAAATTTACAGGCGAAGAAACAGTTGATAAGAACACCGGGGTTATCTTGCAAAACAATTCCACGATGGATGCTTCCGGCAATGTAAGCGCTATGGGTCAGGATTTTCCTACAACTGTAAAAGCAACATTACAAACTACTGTGAAGCCAATGTAAGAAGCTGAAAAGATTGCTAAATATTTTCCCCAAACTTTTTTTCTCTTATATTTTAACATTATATTTTTAAACAATATTGTTGGATTAAATTAATTTATGCTGGGCTGTAGCCCTTAACCAGAACTATTTTCAATTACCCTGCGCTTAAGCGCAGGACAATAAATAATAAATCCAAGCGGGCTTTAGCCCAATAATAATTTTTAAATTAAAATCTTCTCATCTGTTGCAAAGAATTTATTACGAACTTTAAAAAATTATCGTACGTAATTTATTTCATGTTACTTTCAATGATGCAACCTGATTCATTTAAAAATATTTTATTTTATTATGAAAAATCTATTCTTTGAAACTTGCTTATCATCTTTAATAATTTTATTTGTACATCAAAATACAATTTGCCAAACAACCATCGCCAAATGGCAACACAATAAAAAAGGCGCCATCTCTATAACGTATGATGATGGCATTCCCACCCAGTTTACGCAGGTAATACCTATCATGAATAAGTTGCATTTTCCGGGAACCTTTTTTATTGTAACCGGCGATATAAAAGGTTCGCTGAATCATTCAAAATTTATTGGCAGGCCGGTAAAAGAAATTATGAATGAAACAAAAACTATTACTACCAATAAAAATAATTTTTTTGAAAGAGCTTCGGCTGCAAAATTTTTGGGATATAAAGGAACAGAAGAATATTTTTTCAAGGCAGGCTCGTTGTATGAAAGTGGAAAATTGCAAGAAGCCTATAAAACTATTGACAGCGTGTATGCGTTAGCGTTAGCTGCCGCTTTGAAACCCGGAATTGATACATCTTATGAAGCAGGCTTAAGTGCACAAAATTCATGGAGCGAATTTAAAACGTTTGCTTCACAAGGCCACGAGTTTGCCTGTCATTCGCTTTCACATCCGTTTATGGCAATATTAGATACGCCCAATATCCGTTACGAATTGCAAAAATGTAAAGAAGATATTCGCATTCATTTAGGAAAAGAAAATACTTTTTCTGCAGAAGTTCCTTTTGGCACCGAAGATGAACGAGTGATGAAATATGTGCTCGCTTCAAAATTTTTTGAAGCGTTAAGAAATAAAATGCCTGAGCCTTACATGCAGGAAATAAATAGAGGTTATAAAGAACAGCCGGGCACATCACAACAAGAATATGTGCAATGGCAAAGAGGGCCGCTTACAAAAACGCCAATAACCTTGATGAAATCGTGGATAGATACATTGTTAGCACATGATAACATCTGGCTGGTATTGGTTTTTCATGGAATAGATACGTTGGGATGGCAACCCATCAGGCATGAAGAAATTGCTAATTATTTTCAATACATGAAAGATAATGAAGCCGGTCTTTGGATAGCTACGTTTAAAGATGTTACCAAATACATGCGTGAAAGAATGGCGGCAAAAATAACAGAAGAAAAAACCAATCGCAATATTACGATAACACTTTATCATTCGCTTGATGCATCAATCTATAATTTACCGCTTACATTAAAAACTTATATTCCTGCTAAATGGAAAAACATAACGGTTCAACAAAATCATGAAACAAAAAAAATAAATGTTGAAAAGGATGCTAAAGGAAAATATATTTTATATCAGGTATTGCCCAACGAAAGTAAAATAATGATAACGGGAAATTGAAAATGTTTCAGAAAGTATCATCATTCACTTCTATCCAGTATCCATCGGGGTCTTGCAAATAAATCTGGTTTACTCCGTCGGGCCTTCTCTGCGATTTTTTTTCGCCAATCCAATCTCCGTATTTTATATGTAAATCATCAAGGTGTTTTATAAAATCGGGCAATGAAGCAACCCTGAAAGCAAGATGAATATTTATATCGTGAGGAATAATTTTTTTTGCGCCGCTTATCACATGAAGCTGGCTGTGCGGCCCAATCCTGAAAAAAATATGTTTCCCGTCATTAAAGGGGTTGGGTATTTGTTGTAGCTGCATAATGTTTTCATAAAACTGTGTGCTTCTTTTTATATCAACTACAAAAACAGTGGCATGGTCAATAACAGGTGATTGCGAATCAGCCATAGCATTACTTTTTTGCAAAGCTACTGCAATTGCTTTTTCAGCAAGAGCGCCCATTATTTTATATCCCGCAACGTTTGGATGCACGCCGTCAACGGTGTATTCAGCTTTCATTCCATTGCGATCATCAACCATTGAAGAAAAATAATCAAGATAAAAACAATTATGTTCGAGCGCATAATTTTTTATCCATTTATTTAATGCAATAATTTTTTCTGAAGGTTGTAATCCCGGCTTCCATGGATAATCATACACAGGGAGAACCGATGAAAGAATTACCTGAATGTTTGCAGCCTGTGCAAGCATCGTCATTGATGCGAGATTATCTTCAATCATTTCTAAAGTGGACGGCCCGGTATTGCCGGCAATATCATTGGTGCCAGCGAGTATTACCACCACTTTTGGATGCAAATCAATTACATCAGGCTTAAACCTGATGAGCATTTGCGGAGTTGTTTGCCCGCTGATACCTCGATCAATGTATGGCTTTCCTGAAAAAAATTCAGGAACTTTTGTAATCCATCCATCGGTAATTGAATTGCCCATAAATACCACACGATTTTCGTTTGGCGCCGGAGCTGCGACTTTTGCATTATCATCTTTGTAACGTGCAAGATCAGGCCAGTCCTGTGCTTCAGAAAAAAAGGGAACGAGCATTAATAATAAAATTAAATGTAAAAGGCTTTTCATCTTGTCAATTTTTTATGAATAATTTTTTTATTTTATTTTATATAAAAAAAAGAAGAAATAAATTTCCGGTATCATTCAAATATAAATTAAATCAAAACAAAACGAATAATAAAACTGTTTATGAAAAACGTCCATAATTAAAAAAAGAATTTCCGGTGTTCCTTTTTGAATCAAGAATTGATTTAAAAATTACAATAAGCAACAGAAATATTATTGCCGAAAATACTGAAACGATAGTTAAATAATAAAATATGCCGGTTATAATAATATTGAAGTATATATTTTTTATACTTAATTGATTGGTTTTATTATAAAATTGACTCACGATAAATAATAACAATACGCCATAATAATCTAAAGTGCCGGGGTAGATGAGCAATGCAACTATAAGCAAAGTTGCCCAGATATAATCGTACAATTTTTTTCTGGTTAAATAAATTAAATACAAACCGGTTAATAACAGAATTGCAATAGAAATAAATGTATAAACAGAAGGATTATTAAGATTGATAATATGCTGCCTTATTAAAACTGCATGCAATGACTCATTAATGCTTTCTGAAAAAACCCAGTCGGGCAGGTGCTTTGAAGGATTGTCGAATATATAAGT
>JAICZH010000044.1 GCA_025933775.1 Chitinophagaceae bacterium | reverse complement strand
TGGGATTAAAAATTCCTGATGATAAACTAAAATGGAATGAAGAAAGAAAACATTATGATTTTGGCGAAATAAACTGGAATGAATTTTATAATGTAATTAAAGGAAACGGGCCTTGTAATAAAGAGCGTTTAATCATGAGGGTTAGCGCTCATGAAAATGGCGAATGGGTAAGAGATGCTGCATCGGCTTATGCTAAAAAAAAGCCCTAAATTCCCGAGGGGGACTTCGAGGATTATATAAATTAGAGAGTCAGCAAATACTTTAATGTTTATTATTAAATAATCAATAAATGAATTCAGAAGAATCTTTATGGGAAGTTTTTATAAGAAGCAAACAGGGACTTGATCACAAACATGTGGGCAGCCTTCATGCAGCCGATGCACAAATGGCAATTGAAAATGCTCGTGATGTTTACACACGGCGAATGGAAGGAGTAAGCATTTGGGTAGTTGAATCAAAAAATATTCATGCATCAAACCCTGATGAAGCCGCCAGTTTATATGATCCTGCAAATGATAAAGTATATCGTTATCCTACGTTTTATAATTTACCTGATGATGCAAAACATATTTAATGCCCACCTAATCCTCCCGAAGGGTGGACTTAAAATTATTTTTTATGAATGACGCATCCAATAATTTTAAATTGCTAAAAGTCACTCCTTCGGAGGGATTTAGGGAGGCTTTTATTCTTCACCTGGCAGATAATTCTTTAATCATGGGTCATCGCCTGAGCGAGTGGACAGGCCACGGGCCAATGCTGGAACAGGATATTGCAATTAGTAATATTGCTCTTGACTTAATCGGTCAGTCAAGAAATTTTTATCAATATGCAGCACAATTAATTAATATTAATAATGAGCGAGAAGTTTCAAAAACTCTTTACCCTGGAGAGGATTTAAATGAGGCTGTTGCTACAGAAGATTCATTGGCATATTTAAGAGATGCGAATGAATTTAAAAATATTTTATTGGTTGAATTACCAAACGGTGATTGGGCAAAAACGATTATGAAATTATTTTTATTCAGCGTTTATCAACTTTATTTTTATCAAAAATTAATTGATTCATCAGATAAACAATTGGCGGCTATTGCAGAAAAATCTTTAAAGGAAGTTACTTATCACGTTAGGTGGAGCAGCGAATGGGTAATACGTTTGGGAGATGGCACCGACGAAAGCCATAAAAGAATAAGTAATGCACTGGAAGACTTGTGGTCGTTCACCGGAGAAATGTTTCAACCCGCAGATTATGAAAATTCGCTTTTACAAAAGCGTATAAGCATCACCGTTAGTGAGCTAAAAAATGATTGGCAAAATAAAGTGAGAAATGTTTTTGAAGAAGCCACCCTTATGTATCCTGAAGAAAATATCTGGATGCAAACCGGAGGTAAAAACGGAACTCATACCGAACATCTCGGATATATACTTGCTGAGATGCAATTTTTACAAAGAGCTTACCCCCGCTGCGAATGGTAATTTATTATCAATGCAATTAACAAAAGAAAATATTACAATTGATGCAGCTTGGAAATTAATGAATGAAATTAATGATCCTGAAATTCCTGTGTTATCAATTACAGATTTAGGAATTGTAAGAGATATTAAATTGAATGAGATTGAAATTGAAATTTTTATAACGCCAACTTACAGTGGATGCCCGGCAATGAATGTAATTGCAATGAACATACGAATGATTCTTTGGCAAAATGAATTTAAAAAAATAAAAATCACTCAACAACTTTCACCGGCATGGACAACAGACTGGATGACCGAAGCAGGAAAACAAAAATTAAAATCTTATGGAATTGCTCCGCCAGTTGGGAAAAGTTTTGATAAAAATTATTTAGAAAAATTATTGGTTGAATGCCCGCATTGCCATTCAATGAATACAAAACTTATCAGCCAGTTTGGTTCTACTTCCTGCAAGGCTTTATACCAATGTAATGATTGCCTGGAGCCGTTCGATTATTTTAAGTGCCATTAAAAATGTATCTTTAAAAAAATAAATTTTATGACGATTGTTATAAAAAAGGAAGATTCCAAAGAAGAAAAACAGAAAAAATTAAATCGTTTGCAAAAGCTACCATCGAAGCGTAAAGAAAAAAGCTTTATGGAATTTTGCGGCGTTTTAAAAGGGGTTTTTAAAGAAGATGCGGTCCTTATACAACGCAAACTGAGAGATGAATGGCCTTAATTTTATCTGATACTAATATTATAATTTATTTATTAGACGGAGATAAAGCGATAGCAGAATTCTTTGATCAAAATTCAGTGTACATTTCCTTTATTACTGAACTTGAACTTCTTTCAGCAAAAAAATATTCTAAAGAACAAGACGATGAAGTTAATGAGATTATTAAGAAATTTACTCTTTGCGATTATACTAAGTTCATAAAATCTGCCTGTATATATTTTCGACGAAAATATAGCTTAAAACTGCCTGATGCTATTATTGCAGCAACAGCTTTGGTATATGAAATTCCCCTTTTCACAGCTGATAAACACCTTTCCAAAATAACTGAAATCAAAATTTCACTTTATACATTTTAAACATGCCCTCCATTCTTTTTGAAATAAAAAATTCAATTGCATTCATCACGCTTAATCGTCCTGAAAAATATAATGCCTTTAATCGTGAAATGTCTTTATTATTACAACAAAAATTAGATGAATGTGAAAAGAGCAAAGAAGTAAGATGTGTTTACATAACAGGCGCCGGCAAAGGATTTTCTGCTGGACAAGATTTATCAGAAGCTATTGATCCCAATAGCCCGGAAATGAAAAAGATAATATCTGAACATTACAACCCGATCATAAAAAAAATAAGATACCTTAATAAACCTGTAATTGCTGCGGTAAATGGAGTGGCAGCTGGGGCAGCGGCTAACATTGCTTTATGCTGCGATATATTAGTCGCCGCAAAGTCTGCTTGTTTTATACAAGCCTTTAGTAAAATTGGATTAATACCCGATGCAAGCGGAAGCTATTTTTTGCCGCGTTTAATTGGCTTTCAAAAAGCTAGCGCACTTATGATGCTTGGCGATAAAATTTTTGCTGAAGAAGCAGAAAGAATCGGCATGATCTACAAATTTTTTCCCGATGAAACTTTTACAGCAGAAGCACAAAAAATTGCTGCAACGGTTGCAGAATTGCCAACTAACGGTCTCGCCTATACGAAGATGGCTTTAAATAAATCAATGCAGCAAAATCTCGAACAGCAATTGCAAACAGAAGATGAGCTTCAGCAAAAAGCAGCGCTCACAAAGGATTTTCGGGAAGGCGTTGCTGCCTTTATTGAAAAAAGAAGGCCAAAGTTTACAGGTGAATAGTCTGAACCATGATTTATTGGATTATAATATTAATGGGATTAAAAAAAATTTAAATGATATCCGAAGACGAATTAGCAAATAAAGTTGTTGGCCAAATGATGAAAAAAGATTTGTTCAGCCAATGGCTTGGAATAGAAATTATAGAAATAAAAGAAGGTTTCAGCAAATTAAAAATGAAAATAAGAGATGAAATGATGAATGGGCTTGGCGTTGTACATGGCGGAGTTGCTTTTTCATTGGCTGATACTTGTTTTGCTTTTGCCTGCAACAACCGAAATAACTTATCGGTTGCTTTAGATACTTCTATAAATTTTATAAAGCCAGTTCATGTGGGCGATGAGCTTATTGCCGAAGCAAAAGAAATACACAATGGAAAGTCAACGGGGTTATATCACATTACCATTACCAATCAAAATAATCATACAGTTGCTTTGTTTAAGGGAACTTGTTTTAGAACGAATAAAAAACTTTTATAACTTTTATAATCAGTTTATAACTTTTCCTACCTGTCGTCTTTCCAAATAATTTTTGCATTCGTTGCATCTTTAAAAAAATTGGCTGGCCTTCCATCACCTCCGCCTGTAATACCGCCATCAGGATGGCCTATTAAATTGCAATTCTCATCAAATACTTCACTGTATTGATCGCAACATTGAGGTGGAATATAGAATACTATTTTCTCGTGGTAAGTGTATTGTATTATGGATTGCGGCGGATTGCCTTTGGGTTCATTTTTAAAAGTATTTATCATTTGTAGAATGCAAGAAGGAGTAGTTTGCAATACGTTTTTTGTGCACGAAAAAAAAGTTGCGCTTAAAATCAAAAAAAGATATTTCATTTTTACTGATTATTTTATGCTGATTATGACAATACTTTAATACAAAACGTTGCATTCAGATAAACTTCAAATTTAAATTTTGGTTTGAGGTTTGTTTAAAAAACATTCAGTAACTAAAAAACTTTACGACCTTTATTTTTTTATGGAAAAAACAAATTTTATAGATTATATAAAAATCTTTTGCAGAAGCGGACATGGCGGGGCAGGCAGCAAACATTTCATGCGCAATAAACTCACAGCATTTGGCGGCCCCGATGGCGGCGATGGCGGAAGAGGCGGCCATATTATTTTAAAAGGAAATAAAAATTTATGGACGTTGCTACATCTTCGTTATTATAAAAATGTGCTTGCAGAAAACGGAGAGAACGGAAGTAAAAATAATTCAACAGGCCGCGATGGTAAAGATATTATTATTGAAGTGCCGCTGGGAACTATCGCAAAAAAGGAAGAAACACAAACAACAGAAGCAGAAATTTTAGAAGACAAGCAGGAAATAATTTTATTGAAAGGAGGCCGGGGCGGCTTGGGCAATTCAAATTTTGCAACGCCAACCAACCAGGCGCCGCAATATGCACAACCCGGCGAACCAGGAGAAGAGGGTTGGAAAATATTAGAGCTGAAAGTGCTTGCAGACGTGGGTTTGGTAGGTTTCCCCAATGCAGGTAAATCTACTTTGTTATCAGTAATTACTGCTGCCAAGCCCAAAATTGCTAACTATGCGTTCACCACTTTAATTCCACAACTCGGTATGGTTGCGTATCGCGCTAATAAAAGTTTTTGTATAGCCGATCTGCCGGGAATTATTGAAGGCGCAGCAGAAGGCAAAGGGCTTGGGTTTAGATTTTTAAGACACATCGAACGCAATCCGGTTTTACTTTTTGTAATTCCTGCCGATAGCAATAACCATCGCAAAGAATTTGAAATTTTAAAAAATGAATTGAGAGAATACAATCCTGAATTGCTGGATAAAAAATTTGTAATTGCCATAAGCAAAAGCGATATGCTCGATGATGAATTGAAACAAGCAATCGCTAAAGAATTGCCCGATAACATTCCTCATATATTTATTTCATCAATTGCCAACACCGGGCTTGTGCAACTAAAAGATATTTTATGGAACGTATTGAATGAAAATGAAATGATAAAAAAATGATTTTATTTTTTGAAAACTTTATTTCAAGATTTAAAAAATTATGACACGTAAAATTTTATTTTTTATAAATCCGATTTCCGGTACTCGAAGCAAATTGCAGCTTGAAAAAAAAATTATTAAAAAATGTACTGAAAAAAAAGTTGGTTTTGAAATATTATTTACCTCCAAAGAAGGGAATTATTTTTTTTTAAGAGATAAAATACACAATGATAAAATTACAGACATTGTTGTCTGCGGCGGCGATGGAAGCCTGCGTACTGTGATTGCTTCTGTTTTAAAAGTAAAAGTAAATATCGGCATCATACCTTTGGGATCGGGCAATGGGCTTGCCTTTACAGCAAAAATTCCAAAGCAAATTGACAAAGCGTTTGAAATAATTTTTAAAGGAAAAATATCATGTACTGATGCTTTTTTAATCAATGGCACATTCAGTTGTATGCTTTGCGGCATCGGGCTTGATGCACAAGTTGCTTATGATTTTTCCTTACAAAAAAAACGTGGGTTAACAACTTATATTAAACAATCTTTTAAAAATTTTTTAAGTGCATCTCCTTATCCTTTTGAAATAAAAGTGCAGGATACAAAATTTAAAGTGAATGCTTTTTTTATTTGCGTTGCCAACAGCAATCAGTTTGGAAATAATTTTACCATCGCTCCCAAAGCTAAGCTGAATGATGGTTTGCTTGATATAATTATAGTAAAGAAAATGAGCAAGCCACGAATTATATGGTCAGTGTTCCGTCAAATGAAAACAGGAAAAATAAGCCACTACCTTCAAAAAAATTTTCATGAAAAAGACATTCTTTATTTTCAAACAGATACAATACAAATGCTAAATCCGCAAATGGCGCCGTTGCATATTGATGGCGATCATGCGCCAACAAATAAAAAATTTGATATTGAAATTTTGCCAGCTGCTTTTAATCTTATAGTTCCTTAATACTGTAAATATTTTTTTATTTCTTCAAAAGCTGCTACATTATTTTGTCTTTTCGACGAGGCCATTACTTCCTTTTTTTCTCTTGCTGTTAAATGAAAATTTAAAGTAGCGCCTGTTTCTTCTTTTTCCGGAATATACATAAAAGCAACCCGATGCAAGCTGCTGTCGTCGTTTGCGGCATAAGTAATTTCATCGTCCTGAAAATAATCCTGCAAACGAAACCAGTTAATCTGCAGCATTGAAAATGGTTTCGTTAAAAGACTTAATATGCCGCCGTTTTTAAAAGTATTATCCCAACTTCCTTTTTGCCTCGCTCTTATTTGTATGATTAAAACGCCGCGTGTGTTTTTATTAATCCAATCTTTAAACACATGAATAAAACGAAGCGAAGTTTCTTGTCCATAATTATCGCGAAGACCTGCATCCATTACATCAACAATAGGATCGGATGGAAGCCACACGCTCGGCAAAATATATGGGTATGTTGCATTCATTCTTAAAGCGGTGAGCATTCGCAAGTGCATTGGATTTTCATTTTTAAACAGGGCTGCAAAGTCAACAGCATCGGGGCCATCCATTTCAGAAGTGCTGTCAGTAAATGTTGGCTGCATCATAAAACTTATCGGTTGGGTACATATCATCATCTTCTTTAAATCGCGTGTTATCACCGAATTCAATATCATTAACGGTATATGGGCACTGTCTTCATCGGCTTTGTAAAAGCCAATATTTTTATCGAGAAGTCCGTGTGTGTTTGCATTTAATTTTTGTTCAAATGCATAACCTCTGTCTTTAACATAACGGTAGGGCCCAACCGAAAATTTTTGTGCGGGAGAAAGTAAATCCCGCGCAATCATTGATGAAAAAATAGGATTGAGTAAATCTCTTGAGATATCGTTTACATATTTTTTATTTTGAAGATTGATATTTTTTCCGTTTTCTCTAAGCCTTGATAATTCTCTGAAATAGGCAGCAGCAAGCATTCCGCCGGAAGCGCCGCTGATAAGAAAAGTTTTTTTCATTATGGTGCCATGGCTTATGCTATCAAGCTGCTCCAAAATATCCATAGCAAATGTTGCGCTTCTTACGCCGCCGCCGCTGAAATTAAAAAATATTACAAGTGGCTTTTCTAGGCCCTGTCTGGCTCTCCACCGATTGAGAATATTAATCATGTTGGCTTTATCGGCTTCAATTCTTGGAGGCGCATTTAAAGCTTCTAAACTTTTTAACGAATATTCCGGTCTTACTTTATTGGTATAATCGAGGCCAAAGGCTTTATTGCGCGGATCAATAATATTATAAACGTAGAGAGTGTTGAGAATTATAAAAAGAAAAATAAGAAATAAAATACTCCAGCTTCGCATAAAATAAGATAGCGCTCCAATAACTGCAATCAATAGTGCAAAAAGAACCAGAATACTGGCTGCCGCAGGCACCTGAAAAATACGGTGATCCAGAAAAAAGCCAATTAATATCATAAAAATAAAAGCGAGCACAATTGTAACGATAGCCGAAAAATGATGGCGCTTAAAAATAGTATCTAAAAATTCCTGGCTGTAATGCCCTACCTTCCTCGCTTTTCGAAAACTGAAACGCGTGGTTAAATAATAACCTACGGGCAATCCAAAATTATTTTCATAAGCATCTTCCAATTTTTCCAATTTTTTATTTTCATCAAAATCAATAAAACCTGGTTTAAAAGTTCTTACAATTCTTCTGTCGGCTGTAAAAAAATATGCAAATGAAATAGCGATCAATAAAAAAAATCCTCCGAAAAAACCTGCTGCAATAGCGATGAATTGAGCAAAGGGAATTAATTCCATTTTTCTGTCGAAATAAAGCGCTTCAAAAAAATAAAGCAATAGAAAACAAACAGGAATGATAGCGTTGTTCAAACAATATTTTAAAAAAGGTTTGGATGTAGTTGCTAAAAAACGAAACCGGATGCTGTGTAAAATAAAGGTGGTAATATTCCAGCTCATGATATAAACTGCAGCCGCCATGCCGGTAATGGCTGCGCCCGCTGCATTTACATTTCCCAAATATTCAGGAGCGAGGAACAATGCATTAGCTCCAAATATTTTCATGAAGTTGCCGGTGATAGTTAAAAAAAGAATGAGCCAGAAAATAAGCAGCACCTGCGATTTTCTGAAATGAAGAAGCAACAGCTGAACAGGAAATGAATGATAAAAATTTTTTAAAAATTCCTTCATAGATGCAAATTAAGTTCGCTGTATAATTTATATTGCCCGTGCTCTTACCATGTACAACATAAAAATTATTGTTATCAAAAACAAAATAGCTACCAACTGATGGGCAACGCCAAACCATACCAGGTTATTGCCATAAGGCGAAGTTAATACCGTAGTGATACCAAGCAATACCTGTAAAATAATAAGAACTGCCGGAATAAATCTTGTTTTGCAAAATAATTTGGTTCCTTTAACTTTTAATGCTCTCGCCAGCCAGATAATTACAAGAACAAAAAGAATATAAGCAAACCCACGATGAATAAACTGAACGGTAATTTTATTATCAATAAAATTTTTCCACGCAGGAGATAAATTATTCATTGAGCCGGGAATCCATTGCCCATTGATCTGCGGCCACGTGGGCGCTGCTGTTGCTGCATGAAGGCCAGCCATAAATGCTCCATAAATTAATTGAAAAAAAAGAACACAAAAAATAACAACTGTAATTTTTTTCAGGCCTTTATTAATTGTGATTTGATACCGGGAAACCGATAAGCTTAATGCAAACCATAAAGTGTAACCCAGCAAAACCAGCGCCGCCATAAAATGCGTAGCCAGTTGTATGTGTCCTACAAATAATCTTTCGGGAATCAATCCGCTCTTCACCATTATCCATCCGATAATTCCCTGCATCATTCCGAGAAGAAATAAGATAATAAATGAAAATGCCATATCACGGCTGAATTGTTTTTTAAAAAGGAAATAAAAAAATCCTATTAGAAAAACAAGCCCCATCAATCTTGCCCATGTGCGATGAAACCATTCCCAGAAAAAAATAAATTTAAAATTGTGCAATGAAAAATTACTGTTTAAATACCTGAATTGATCGGTATGTTTATATTTATCAAATTCTTCCATCCATTGCGAAGTATTGAGTGGCGGCAATATTCCGGTTATCGGTTTCCATTCTGTGATGCTCAATCCTGATTCGGTTAAGCGTGTAATTCCACCCAATACAATTTGCACCACCAACATAATAACTCCTAAGAAAAGCCATCGCGCAATATTTTTTGTAGAACTATTTTTTAATTCACCTGTCATATTATTTTATTTCGGTTGCAAAGGTAACTTTGCAAAGTGATAGATATTTAAACAAAAACTTTTTTTAAAAATGTTGAAAAAAAATTATTTATATCTGAACACCGATTTTTACTTTTGAAAAAAATTGCTTCTTCCTTTTTTCCATAATAAATTTTTTGAAGCTGGCCTTGATGAAGCTGGCCGTGGATGTTTTGCCGGGCCTGTGTATGCGGCGGCTGTTATTTTACCAAAAGAATTTTATCATCCCATGCTTAATGATTCAAAACAATTAACGAAAGAAGAAAGAGATCATTTGCGGCCTATTATAGAAAAAGAAAGTATTGCTTACTCCGTTGCCAGCGTAAGCAACGATGAAATAGATCGCATTAATATTTTGCAAGCATCGTATAAAGCCATGCATCTTGCATTAAAAAAATTAAAAAATGTTCCTGATATTTTATTAATTGACGGCAATCGTTTTAAGCCATATAAAAAAATGCCGCATCATTGTATTATAAAAGGCGATGGCATGTATGCATCCATTGCTGCGGCAAGCGTGCTGGCTAAAACTTACCGGGACGAATACATGACTAACCTTCATTATAAATTTAAAATGTATTGCTGGCATAATAATAAAGGATACGGCACGCCGGAACATTGCAATGCGATACGGGAACATGGATTATGCAAATACCATCGCAAGAGCTTTAATATTTTTGCTGCGCAAATAATTGATGATTGTATAACTACTGATGATATGTGCACCGAAAATATTTTACAATCTTAAATAAGATTCCCTCCTTTTTATTTCAAAAAATTTATTTTTTAAAAAATTAAACCCGGATAATCCCAAAAGGTCATAGGTTCATTAATTTTTTAAAAATAATAACCACTTTTAAATCGCGTTTATGAAAACAAAATTTTTATTAATCCTTGCAATAGCATTCGGATTAGGTATCACAAAAACAGAAGCGCAAATAAGGCACAGGGCTCAAAACCAGCGCCAGCGCATTCACCAGGGGGTTAAAAGCGGCGAACTAACTAAAGGAGAAGCTAAAGATCTTCGGGAAGATCATAAAGATCTTCACCAGGATGTGAAGCTGGCAAAGGCCGATGGAAAAATTTCAAAACCCGAAAGAAAAATTTTAAAAAAAGAAGAAAGAAAAGACAGTCGCGAAATTTATAGAGACAAGCACAACAATAAAGAAAGAAAATAAATTTTTCATAGTAACCAGGTTTTTCAATTCCTCCGCAAGTGCGGAGGTTTTTTTATGCACGCCATTCGCCTAATCCATGCCGGGTTACAACCCATTCCTCAGTAGTACAATCTACCACTGTTGAAGGTACAATACCACCCATTCCTCCGTCAATCACATAATCAACTTGTTTTCCAAACGTATCATAAATAATTTCCGGATCAGTGCATTCTTCTACCATTGCGCCGGGAAGTGATGCACTTAAAATAGGATTGCCCAATGCTTCCAGAATGCAGCGGCATATAACGTTGTCGGGTACACGAAGACCAACTGTATCTTTTTTACTCTTTAAAAGCTTGGGAACCTGTTTGCTTGCAGGAAGAATAAAAGTGTATGGGCCGGGAAGATAATTTTTAAGCGCCCGATATAAAGGCGTATCAATACTTTTTGTATAATCACTCAGGTGACTCAGGTCGCGGCAAATAAAAGAAAGTTGCGCTTTTTGAGGTTCTATATTTTTTATCTTACAAATACGCTCAATCGCTTTAGGATGATAAATATCGCAACCCAAACCATAAATCGTATCAGTGGGATAAATAATAACGCCGCCATTTTTAAGACAATCAGCAACCTGGCTCAGCAGTCGCTGCTGTGGGTTTTGCGGATGAATGTGTAGCAACATAATATTATTTTATTGCAAAATTAATAATAAGAATTTTTTTGTTTGTTTAAATGAAGGTAATGTTATTACATTTCAAATTAAGGCCTTGGGCTAAAGCCCCTATTCACGCCAATTTATTGCCCGGCCCTAAAATGCGGGGCAATAATAAAAGACAGGGGGGCTTTAGCCAATAAACTTTTCTCAACAGCATCAATTTGAAATGCACTCGAATGTCGGCGCAACCACTTTACAACATTAATCTTTTACATTTGCACCGCTTAATTAAAAAATAACAACAACCATTATATGGCAATCATTACACTCGGTACTATGGCATTTGATGCAATTGAAACTCCTTTCGGAAAAATTGATAAGATCATTGGTGGCTCCGGCACTTATCTCGCTTATGCTGCAAGCCATCTTACACAGCCAATACAACAAATTTCAATTGTTGGCAATGATTTTCCTGAAGAAGAAATGAATGAATTAAAAAAGCGTGGTGTTGAATTAAGCGGTGTTGAAATTGTAAAAGATAAAAAATCTTTTTTCTGGAGTGGTAAATATCATTTGGATATGAATACCCGCGATACATTGGTTACCGATTTGAATGTGCTCGCCGATTTTAATCCAAAAGTGCCGGATGCATATCAGGGCGCTGAATTTTTAATGCTCGGAAATGTAATGCCGTCCTTGCAAATAAGTGTAATAAATCAATTGCAAAAAAGACCGAAGTTAATTGTGCTCGATACAATGAATTTCTGGATGGAAAGCGCCATGGATGATTTGAAAAAAGTATTGACAATGGTGGATGTGCTGATGATAAATGATAGCGAGGCAAGGCAATTAAGCGATGAATTTTCAATTGTAAAAGCTGCAAAAAAAATAATGGAAATGGGGCCAAAATTTTTAATTATAAAAAAAGGTGAACACGGCGCATTGTTGTTTCATGAAGATCATGTTTTTTTTGCGCCGGCTCTTCCGTTAGAAGAAGTTTTCGATCCTACCGGCGCGGGCGATACTTTTGCCGGTGGCTTCATCGGACATTTGGCCCGTACAAAAGACATTAGCTTTGAAAACATGAAGACCGCTATCATCGTGGGTTCTGCGCTGGCAAGCTTTTGTGTTGAAAAATTTGGGCCGCAACGATTAAAAGAAATTACCAAAAAAGATATTGATAACAGGTTGAAGGAATTTGTACAGCTTGTAAATTTTGATATTGATTTGGTATAACGGTTACGGCTATACGAAGTATGATGTGTGAAATGTACGATGTAACCTGAATTTTAAAAATTTTATTATGCTCGAAATAATTGCATTAATATTTTTAACAAAAAACATTGGCAGGCTTGCAGCTAAAAAAGGATTAAAATCTTCCACATGGAAAATTTATCTTATAGCAGGATGGTTTGTTTTAGAATTTATTGGAATTATTATTGGCCTTATGATTTTTGGAAAAGACAATATTATTTCCATAGAGCTTTTAGCTATTGCATTTGCCATTACCAGTTATTTTGTAATTAAGGAGCGGTTGAATAAAATGCCCGATCAGGGCCTGGATGATGACATTAACAGGATTGGAGAGAATTGAAATTTTTAATTTTCTAAATAGCTGGGCTAAAGTGTAAAATCATTTTGAAACAAAAAAGGAAATAAATTTTGAGTTTATTTCCTTTTTCAAGTGGTGTGGGGCGGGATCGAACCGCCGACACAAGGATTTTCAGTCCTTTGCTCTACCGACTGAGCTACCGCACCAACGGGCGGCAAAAATATAATTATTCAACCGAAATAAAAATAGATTTTTAATTGACAGGAATTAATTCCCGTACTCGCATAAAAATTTTATCCGCATAATTTTTAATTGTTCCAGGCTGTAATTGCCATCGGCCAATTCTTCGCGTGCAGTATCGAGGCTCGAGGTCTGGCATCCTTTAAAATAATCAATGATTTCTTCGCGCTCATATTCTTCCATCCAGTCTTCAATTGCATAATCGAGGTTAAGCTTGGTACCGCTTGCCACAATGGTTTCCATTTCTTCCAATAATTCTTCGAGCTTAAGCGTTCTGTGTTTTGCAATAGTCTCGAGCGGCATTTTTTTATCTACATTTTGTATAATAAAAACCTTATTATTATTTTTATTTACCACGCTTTTCATCACAAAATCATCCGGCTTTTCAATATCATTTTCTTCTACATATTTTTCGATAAGCTGTACAAATGGCTTCCCGAATTTTAATGCTTTGCCTACACTCACGCCCTGGCATTTTTCCAGCTCTTTCAAAGTGGTAGGATACAGAGTTGCCATATCCAACAAACTATTTTCCAGAAAAATAACAAATGGCGGAAGGTTTCTTTTTTTGGCTTCCTGCTGGCGAAGGCTTTTCAGTAATTCAAACAATTTTTCATCAGTAGCAATAGACTCGCCCCCATTGCTGTCTTCATCATCATCGCTCATATCTTCAAACACATGATTTAATGCGATTTTAAACGAAGTTGGTTTCTTTAAAAATGCTGCGCCTTTTGGTGTAAGTTTTAAAACGCCATAATCTTCAATATCTTTTTTAATAAAATTTGCCAGTAACATTTGCCTTAATAATGAATTCCAAAAATGATCGTCTTTTTCTTTTCCAGATCCAAAAACAGGAAGTTCTTCGTGCCGGTACATTTTTATTTGGGGATTCAGTTTTCCTAATATAACCGGAATTACGTAAGTGATGGGAAAGCGCTCGCCGAGCGCTTTTATGGCTTTTAATGCAATTAATGTTTCCGTTTTTACTTCATGAAGTTCTTTAGGATTTTTACAATTGTCGCACATCCCGCCGCAATTATCTGCTTCATACAATTCACCAAAATAACTTAATAAAATTTTTCTTCTGCATACAGCGCTTTCAGAATAGGCTACCGTTTCATTTATCAGTTGTGCGCCGATTTCTCTTTCGCTTAAAGATTTATCTCGCATCAAATGTTCCAGCTTCGATACATCTTTATGCGAATAATACAAAATGCATTTCCCTTCAAGTCCATCGCGGCCTGCGCGCCCTGTTTCCTGGTAATAATTTTCAATAGACTTTGGCATATTATAATGAATAACAAATCGCACATCGGGCTTATCTATTCCCATTCCAAATGCAATAGTTGCCACAATCACCTGTACGTCTTCACCCAAAAACTGATCTTGTCTTAATGTTCTTAATTTTGAATCAAGCCCTGCATGATAAGCTACTGCTTTTATTCCATTGGCCATAAGCATTTCCGCAAGCTCTTCGGTTGTTTTTCGGTTAAGCGTATAAATGATTCCGCTTTTGCCCATGTTTTGCGAAACGAATTTCACGATGCTTTTTACCGCTTGTTCTTTTTTTAATTTAGGTTGAACTTCATAATAAAGATTAGCGCGGTTAAAAGAAGAAATAAAAATATTGGGGTTGCGTAAGCCAAGATTTTTTACAATATCGCTTTGCACTTTTGGAGTGGCGGTGGCGGTTAATGCTATTACAGGAATTTTTTCATTTATCTGGTCCATAATTTCTCTTAGCCTACGGTATTCCGGCCTGAAATCGTGCCCCCATTCACTTATGCAATGCGCTTCATCTACCGCAAAAAAAGAAATATCAAGGTCTTTAAAAAAATCAACATTCTCTTCTTTGGTAAGTGTTTCAGGGGCTACATACAGCATTTTCGTTTTACCCGACATCAGATCGTCTTTTACAATTTTTTGCTGGCCTTTATTTAAAGTGCTGTTTAAAAAATGCGCAATATGATCGGTACTGCTATATCCGCGAACCAGGTCAACCTGATTTTTCATAAGCGCAATTAAAGGCGATACAATAATGGCGCAACCGTTAGAAATTATTGCCGGCAATTGATAGCAAAGGCTTTTACCTCCGCCGGTGGGCATAATTACAAAAGTATCTTTGCCCGAAAGAAGACTTTTGATTATTTCTTCCTGCGGACCTTTGAAAGCATCGAAACCAAAATATTGCTGAAGATGGTTTGCAAGTTGTGTGTCTTTGGGTTTATCTTCTTTATTATTTTCAGAAGATTTTTTTACAGGATTTTTGGGAGTCTTTAATTTTGTTTTAGTAGTAGGCATGAGTTTCGTTTCTTCACATGGATTTTTTAAAGGTTTTCAAAATTAATTCAATTGGCTTTTAAAATTATTTATAAAAACAGGTTTTTTATAAAATAACCTTTCTTTACAATTTTATCTGGTTAAGATACGAAGAAAAATATTAGTTCGCAATTCTATTTCTTTTGTTCAACCATCCTTTTAAAGTAGGTTTGCATTTTTTTACATTAGTAAAACAAATCTGCATTGAGATCAACGCATTTATAATTTTTTTTTGAATGAAAAATAAAATTATCAACATTGCAAAAAAAACGATTGACCTTGAAGCCCGTTCTGTAAAAGGCCTTCTGAACCTACTGGATGATGATTTTGAAAAAGCAATAACTATCATTAATAATTGTAAAGGCAGACTCGTGGTAAGCGGCATTGGCAAAAGCGCTATCGTTGCCCAAAAAATTGTTGCTACATTTAACAGCACCGGCACGCCGTCTGTTTTTTTGCACGCTGCCGATGCTATTCATGGCGATATCGGCATGGTGCAAAAAGAGGACGTGGTAATGATAATAAGCAAAAGCGGAGACAGCCCTGAAATAAAAATTTTAGTACCCCTTATAAAGAATTTTAAAAACACAGTTATTGCGATGTGCGGCAATATGCAAAGCTATCTTGCCAAATGCGCCGATGCTGTATTAAATACAACCGTTGCCGAAGAAGCCTGCCCTAATAACCTTGCGCCCACAAGCAGCACAACCGTGCAAATGGTAATGGGCGATGCTATTGCCATTTGCCTGATGGAAATAAATGGTTTTGGCTCGGAAGATTTTGCAAAATTTCATCCCGGCGGAACGCTGGGTAAAAAGTTATATTTACGCGTAAGCGATTTAATTATCAACAATGAAAAACCTTCGGTGCAGGAAGAAAGTTTTTTAAAAGAAGTGATTATTGAAATTACTAAAAAGCGTTTAGGCGCCACCGTTATATTGAATAAAAAAGAAAAAATTTCGGGCATTGTTACAGATGGCGATTTAAGAAGAATGCTTGAAAAAAATCTTTCGGTAACCAATGTAAAAGCCAAAGATATTATGACCCGTTATCCAAAAATGATTGAAGCAAATGAACTTGCTGTTGATGCGCTGGATATTATGCGCAAAAAAAATATTACCCAATTAATAGTAACCGAAAACGGAAAGTATGTTGGTATTGTACATTTGCATGACCTGGTTCGAGAAGGGCTAATTTAATTTTTATAAACTATGAATGAAAACATTTACGTTGCAATTATGGCCGGTGGTATTGGAAGTCGCTTCTGGCCTGTAAGCCGGCTCGATTATCCCAAACAATTTCTGGATTTATTAAACCTCGGAAAAACTTTAATACAATCTACTTTTGATCGCTTTGCTTCTTTTGTGCCAAAAGAAAATATTTATATTGTAACCTCTTTGCAATACAAAGAAATTGTACAAAAACAATTGCCGCAATTACCTCCTGAAAATATTTTATGCGAGCCTTCTCGCAAAAATACTGCGCCTTGTATTGCCTACGTTTCATATAAATTAAATGTGCTCAATCCTAAAAGCAATTTAATTTGCGCACCGGCCGATCATCTTATTCTTAATGAAACTTCTTTCAGAAAAGTTTGTATCGAAGCACTTGAGTTTACTGAAAAAAATAATGCACTGATCACACTCGGCATTAAACCAATTACGCCAAATACAGGCTACGGCTACATTCAGCACGAGCAATACGCAGTAAGTGATAATGTATTTAAGGTAAAAACATTTACCGAAAAACCGGATATTGAACTCGCAAAACAATTTTTAATCAGCGGCGACTTTTTATGGAACGCCGGAATTTTTGTTTGGCGTACCGAAAGCATTATTGCTGCTTTTGAAAAATATCTTCCGGAAATACACGAGCTTTTTGAGAACGCTAAAAAAGATTTGGTTAACGAAAAAGAAAGTATTGCGATTGATCTCATTTATCCGCAATGCGTAAACATTTCTATTGATTATGGAATTTTAGAAAAGGCGAATAATGTATATGTAATACCTTCTGCATTTGGCTGGAGCGACCTTGGAACCTGGGGCAGCGCATATGAAAATATTGAAAAAGATTATATGGAAAATGCAGTTGCCGGCGACAACGTAATTTTATTTGACTCCACAAAAAACATCATTCATTCGCACAACGACAAGCTGATTCTGTTGCAGGGGCTTGATGATTTTATTGTTGTGAATACAAATGACGTTTTACTCATTTGTAAAAAAGAAAAAGAACAGCACATTAAAGAATATGTTGCTGAAGTAAAAAGAAACAAAGGAGAAAAATTTCTTTAAGGTTTGAAAAAATTGTTTCACGCGGGAGTCGCAAAAGGGTTTGCATGAAACAAAAAATAATACACAATGAAATAATTCCTCTTGAATAATCTTTCTATTAAAAGCAAACTTCCCAGCACGGGCCAAACCATTTTTTCGGTGATGAGTTCATTGGCTGTAAAACACAATGCAATAAATCTTGGCCAGGGCTTTCCTGATTTTTCAATGAATGAAGATTTAATTAATCTCGTTAATAAATCAATGAAAGACGGGCATAATCAATATGTGCACATGAATGGATTATCAAACTTACGGGAACGCATACACGAAAAAGTTTTTTTTCTTTATAATAAAAATATTAATCCTGAAACCGAAATTACCATAACTCCGGGCGCAACTTATGCCATTTACACTGCGCTTACTTCTGTTTTACATCCCGGCGATGAAGTAATTGTTTTTGAACCGGTGTACGATAGTTATATTCCCAACATTGAGATCAATGGCGCAAAGCCGGTGGTAATCACACTTTCGGCGCCCGATTATAAAATCAATTGGGATTTGGTAAAAGAAAAAATTTCTCCCGCAACAAAAATGTTCATGATCAATTCGCCCAACAATCCCACCGGAAGTATTTTAAATAAAACAGATATTGAACAATTGCAAAAAATTAGTGCCGATAAAAATATTTTTATATTAAGTGATGAAGTATATGAACATATTGTTTTTGATGGAAAGCAGCATGAAAGCATTTTAAAATATCCCGATTTGTTTCAGCGAAGTTTTGTTTGCTTTTCGTTTGGCAAAGTTTATAATTGCACCGGGTGGAAAATTGGTTATTGTATCGCTCCCGATTTTTTAATGAAGGAATTTAGAAAAGTGCATCAGTTCAATTGCTTCAGTTGTAATTCTCCTGTTCAGTTTGCTCTTGCTGAATTTTTAAAAGAAAAAAATGAATACCTGCGTTTAGGAAATTTCTTACAACACAAAAGAGATTTCTTTTATAATTTAATGAACCAAACAAAATTCAAAGCCATTCCTTCGCACGGAAGTTATTTTCAGCTTTACGATTATTCGGCAATAAGCAATGAAAATGAGAATGATTTTGCTATACGCCTTACAAAAGAAGCAGGCGTTGCCACCATCCCCTTATCTGCATTTTATAAAAATAAAATTGATAATAAAATTTTAAGATTTTGTTTTTCAAAAAAAGAAAGCACTTTAACCGAAGCCGTGGAAAGGTTATTAAAGTTTAAGTCTTGAATTTTTTTTAGTAAAAATTGTTGTGTTGCATGCTCAAATAGTTGAAAATAATCAACAGTTTGTAAAATCTTTCTCTCTTCATTAAACTTTCAACAGTAAAAAATTATAGGAATAGATTTTGATTAGAAATAAGAAATCAAAATATTCTTAATTCAAAATTTTATAAAATGAAAAAGTTATTTATTGCTTCTTTATTATTTTGCGGCTCTTATTTTTTTTATGCGTGTAACGGAAATTCAAGTAACACGAGTTCTTCCACTTCAGACTCTACATCAATGATGTCCACAGATACCACTGGAAACATGGGTACCAAAATGGACTCAACAAAAACTAATACTAATACGGCTATGATTGACGATCAAACCAAAGATTTTACAGCCAAAGCGGCTTCTGGCGGTATGATGGAAGTAGAGCTTGGCAATCTTGCGGAGCAAAAAGGCAGCAGTCAGGCAGTAAAAGATTTTGGAAAAATGATGGTAGATGATCATTCAAAAATTAATGATAAGCTCAAAGGTATTGCTTCCGATAAAAATATTACCCTTCCCGCTACTGTTACTTCCGATCAAAGAAAAGACATTGATAAATTAAGTAAAAAAAGTGGCGCCGATTTCGATAAGGATTATGTAAATATGATGATTGATGATCATAAAAAAGATATTTCAGAATTTAAAAAAGCAGAGGAAAAAGTATCAGACAATGACATTAAAACTTTTATTACAGATGCCTTGCCTACTCTTCAAAAACATTTGGATGCTGTGGAAAATATAAAAAAGAAAATGTAGTTTTTATTTTTAAAAAGGAAAAAAGAGATGTATAATGCATCTCTTTCTTTTGCTTATAATCCATGCTGGTGGCTTATTTCAAGCATTCGTTCAATTGGCTTTTTTGAAGCACTCAATAAGTTTTCATCCATTATAATTTCTGGCTCTTCATATTCCATGCACAGGTATAATTTTTCAAGTGTGTTTAATTTCATGTAAGGGCAGTCGTTACAGGCACACATATTATCGGGCGGCGCGGGAATAAAAGTTTTATCGGGCGATTGTTTCTGCATCTGGTGAATAATTCCCGTTTCAGTAACTACTATAAATTCTTTTGCATCATTTTCAACAGTATATTTTAAAAGAGAAGTAGTGCTGCCTATAAAATCTGCAATGCGCAACACCGGTTCTTCACATTCAGGATGCGCAATTACTTTGGCATTCGGATGGCGGATTTTTAATTTGGTAATTTTTTCCAAACTAAAAATTTCATGCACAATGCAGGCGCCATTCCATAATACCATATCTCTACCTGTTTTCTTTTTTAAATAAGCGCCTAAATTTTTATCAGGTGCAAAAATTATTTTTTGATCTTTCGGCAAGCTTTCAATTATTGCCTGCGCATTGGATGATGTACAAATGATATCACTCAAAGCTTTTATTCCTGCCGAACAATTGATGTAACTGATAACAACATGACCCGGATGTTCGTCTTTAAATTTCTTAAATAAATCCGGCGGCGCTGAATTGGCAAGTGAACAACCGGCTTTTAAATCGGGCAGTAAAACTTTCTTATTGGGGTTTAAAATCTTCGCAGTTTCTGCCATAAAATGCACGCCTGCAAATACAATCATATCCGCATCGGTAGATTCGGCTTTTTGCGCAAGACCAAGACTGTCGCCGATAAAATCGGCCACATCCTGTATATCTGGTTCCTGGTAATAATGGGCAAGTATAATCGCATTTTTTTCTTTTTTTAAACGTTCAATTTCAGCAAACAAGTCCAAGTTAACATCAATATCAATATCCAGGAAACCTTTTTTTTCTAAATTTTTTTTTGCTTCTTCAATGTGTATATCTGCCATAGTATTTAATATTAATACATTATTTATTTAATAGCTTATTACTATTATGTATGTGAATTTGTGGGAAGTAATTTTTTTTGTATTGATGCAAAATTAAAACTTCTGTTTTATCCACTGCATTCCACAATTGATCCACAGCAATATTTAACGATTGTTATTAGAATAAGACGATATTATAAACAGATGTAGATAAAAACAGGTGAGGATAAAAAAAAAGATGATTTCATTCAATAAATTGTGAATGTACTTGGGAAAGTTTGTTGGCTATCGCTTATAAAAAAATTTTTTACCTGAAACAGTAAAAGTTATAAGATGCTTTTCAAGATTAATTTTTATAAAACACAGCTTTATTAACACGAAAAAAAAATTGCCCACAAGCTTTTGTTGATAAAATAAAAATGTAAAATTCACTAACCCGTAAAGAATTAATTTTAATGCCGAATGTCTTGTAAATACTATTCTTTATGCGTTTTCCACAGTTTGTTACTAAGTTAATTTACATTATTTTTGCCGTCCAGTTTAAAAAATAAGAGAACAAATTATGTCAATCATTCAGACAATTCGTGAGCGCGGAGCGGTAATCGTTATCGCAATTATTGCACTTAGCCTTATTGGTTTTATATTAATGGATAGCCGAAGCGGAACCGGAAAATTATTTGGCGGCGGAAACACTACCACGCTCGGTGTTGTAAATGGCGATAAAATAAAAATGTCGGATTTTGATGATAAGGTAAAAGAGATGGAACAGCAATATCAAAACAGTGGCTCATCACCTACCGATCAGATAAGGCAAAACACCTGGGACCAAATGGTGGCAGAAGCCTTAGTTACCCAGCAATTTAATGATCTGGGAATTGTTTTTACTCCAAAAGAAATGAGTTCGATCATGTTTAGCGATGATGCACCGCAGCAACTCAAACAGGCATTTACCAATAAAGAAACCGGGCAATACGATATTGCTCAGGCACAGCAATGGTGGGCACAAACAAGAAGAACAAAAAATGAAGACCAAAGAAAAGCAATTAACTCCGAGATTATTGAACCCATGCGATTAAATAATCTTTATACAAAATATACTTCCATGATTACCGCAAGCATTTATATTCCTAAATGGCTTGCGAAGCAACAGGAAGAAGAAAAAAATAATTTTGCTAATATTTCTTATGTTGCCATTCCATACACGGTGATAAGTGATAGCGCAGTAAAAGTAACCGACAACGATATTCAAAATTATCTTGATAAAAATAAATTAAAATTTAAGCAGGAACCCGGCCTTAAAATGTCTTATGTTTCTTTTGATGCCAATGCAAGCGCAAAAGACAGCGCAGCAATAAAACAATCGCTGGAAGTATTGAAGCCACAGTTTAAAGCAGATTCAAATGCAAGCTCATTCATTGCAAGAAATTCTTCTGCAATTGCCTTTTCTGATGGTTATTCAACGAAACAAAAATTGATGATGCCATCCGAAGATAAAGATTCCATTATTGCAATGCCGGATAAAGATGTTTTTGGTCCATACCTTGATGCCAATAATTATGTATTGGCAAAAAAAGTTTCAACTAAAATTTTACCAGACAGCATTAAATGCAGGCATATTTTAATTGGAACCACTGACCCGCAAACCGGGCAGGCTACAATGCCCGACAGCACTGCGCATCAGTTAGCCGATAGCATTGCTACGGCAATAAAAAATGGCGCTAATTTTGATTCGCTCGAAGCAAAATATTCAACCGACAAAGCCGCGCATAAAGATAAAGGCGTTATGACTTTTGATTTAAATGCAATTGAAGGAGAAAATTTTTCAAAAGAGTTTGGCGATTTTTTATTGAATGAAAAAGGCGAAACAAAAAAAGTGGTAAAGACACAATTCGGCTATCATTATATTGAAATATTAGAGAAAAAAAATCCTGGCCCGGCATATAAGATTGCGTACATGGCAAAAGAAATTGCGCCGAGCGATGAAACCATTAACGATGCAAACGCAGCAGCCACAAAGCTTTCAGGGCAGGCAAGAGATAAGCAGGCGTTTGATAAATACGTTGCGCAAAATGGGTTGAAAGAAATTGATGTTCCCAATGTTATTAAAGAAAATGATTTTCAACTCGGCAGCCTGCAGGATGCAAGGCCAATTATTAAATGGGCTTTTGATGCAAAACAAGGAGAGGTATCTGAACCGTTTTCGTTAAAAGAAGAATTTGTGGTGGCTGTTGTTGATAAAAAAATTACCGATGGTGTTCCCGATGTAAATAGCGCCAGGCCAATAGTAGAATCTGTAATCAGGAACAGGAAGAAAGCCGATATAATAAAAAGTAAATTGAATAATCCATCAACACTAGAAGCAGCTGCAAAAACTTATAATCAACAGGTATTAACAACAGGCGGCGACTCCACGCTTACATTTAATGCGCAAATAATTAATGGCGTAGGCAATGAGCCAAAAGTTGCCGGCGCTGCATTTAATAAAACCTATCAGCAAAAAGTTTCTCCGCCTATTGCAGGAAACACGGGCGTTTTTATAATTAAGGTAACCAATATTTCTGCCAGAGTAAATCTTACGCCCGAAATGCTTTTGCAACAGCAAAGCGCTGAGATGAGCAAGGCGGCACAATCCGCGCTGGGACAGTCTTTCGCCGCGCTGAAAAAAATGGCAACCATTAAAGATTACAGGAGTAAGTTTTTTTAAAAGAATATTTTTTAATTTATATAAAGCCATCTTTTGAGGTGGCTTTTTGTTTTTTGAAACTCTTCACCAGATTTTTATAATTAATTTGTTATATAATTTTCACACAAAACGCCCAAAGGAAATAAGACGCACAGAAAAACTTTTCTTCTCTGTGGTCTTTGACTTTTAGCGTGAAACCAACCCGATGTTTGTAACTTTGTTTAATTAAAAAATTATGGAAGGCATTATTATAAATAAAGTGACACAAAGCGCACTGGAAACAATTGATCTGGAACAATTTTATCCGGAAGGAGAAATTATAGTTTTTGATTTGAAAGATTTTTTATTCATGGAATTAATTTTAAAAGAAAAAGAATACAGGGAAAAATTAAAAAATACGGATTGGAAAATTTATGAAAATAAAAATGTTTGCATCACGTGCTCGGCCGATGCAATCCTTCCGCTGTGGGCGTATATGCTTGCTGTTACTTACCTGCAGCCGGTTGTAAAAGATGTGATTGTGGGCGATGAAAAGTTTATGCATGAAGTTTTATTTTTAAAAAATCTTTCAAAAATAAATCCTAAAGATTATGAAGGCAAAAGAGTAGTAGTAAAAGGTTGCGGCGACAAACCAATTTCTGCCGTAGCTTATGCAGAGATAACAAAAATATTAAGGCCGGTTGCTAAAAGCATTATGTATGGCGAGCCGTGCAGCACGGTTCCGATTTATAAACAGCGTTGATTTTTTGTTGGTCAGCGACCAACAAAGAGCGTCTTCTAACGGTAACGCATACACGAAAAAATACATCGCCCGTTTCAGAAAGGGATACTCATCTCTTCGTGTAGGCGTTACCGTTAGTTACCAATTCCGGTTTCTTTTTTAAAAGCATAAGACGTGTTGAGAATGTATTGATAAAATTCTGACAAGGAACTGGCCATAGTAAAATCATAAGAGGGTTTGTAAAGTTTCATATAAGTGGTAAGTGTATCTCCGACCAGGCCCGTTATGCGATGTACGAGTTTAGGATTGAAACGATAGTTTACATATTTTTCCTGTTCGTCTGCTATCAGCCTTTGTTGAAAAGCGAGGTTTTCTCTTTTTTTTCTATAATTGAACATGCCGATTAAAGCATCCAAATCAAGGCCGGCAGCGCCTCCCGGTTCGTAGGTAGAACTGATACCCGGCTTATCGTAATTAAAAATTTTTGAATATTCCATCCGGTTTTCTGCAGAATCGCGGTGATAGCTATTCGAAAAAACAATTACGTTTTGCAAAAGTTTATATTTAGCATTTATGCGTATCCGCAAGGAAATGTCAAAAGCTGTATAATCGGCAATCGTTTTTACAGGAAATTTTAGGGTTGATTTTCCGCGAAAGAAAAAACTGATGGAATCATTTTGAGATACATTAATGTGATAGGCGCCGAGGGAGTCGGTAATGGTTTCTATGCCTGATGTGCAGGAAACTCTTACACCCGGCACTACATAAAGTTTTGTAGAATCATATACCGTTCCGGAGATAATTATTTGTCCAAAACCTTTTGTAATAAATAATAAAGGCAATAATGTAATAAACAGCAAAAGCCTCACGGTAAAATTTTTTTCAAAATTTATAAAACGTAATATTACAATATTGGTGGTATCGAACTACAAGGTAAATTTTTTTTTAACGCTGATTTGTAAATTGAAGTTTCACGCAAAGGCGCAATTTTTCCTTGGCGGCTTTAATGGCCCATACTGGCGCGTATCTGTGCCAAGCATATAGATTGGAGTTTTATAAAAACCATTCCTTATATTTATAGATGAGTAAGAAATACAAATTTGCTGATAATGATAAAGTATTTAATGGCACAGATACGCCATGCGCAAAGCCACGCTGCATATCTGCGCCAGCACGAG
>JAICZH010000180.1 GCA_025933775.1 Chitinophagaceae bacterium | reverse complement strand
TTTTTTATAATAGCCATAATTATTTTGCAAAGAATCCAAATCTATATAGGCAACTTTCGCCTTTTCATTATGGCTTGGCTGCCCCGAGTCTGGTACCTTCTGATTAGTTTGTGTTGAATGCGCACCTGTAAAATGTAAATAATAGAGATATCCGACAAGAATCAGCAATATGATATTGAAAATGAGTAAAAATTTTTTCATGCCTATTTATTTAGAGGCAAGATAAAAAAAACGGATGGTTGTGTAAATACTGTGTTTTGATTTATGATACGATTAACAGGCTCGAGTGTAATACAGCAAACAAAAAAATATAGCCGATTTATATTTTATTAAAGAAAAACTAATTCTGAATTATAATATGTCAGTTAAGTGTTGCTGACTGATAACACTTTGTAACATAATCCTTAGTTAAACGAAGCTAATTTTAGCTTTAAGAGAGCATGTTGGGTATTTTTCAATAACGAATGAGTAACAGCTTTTGCTTTTTGCAAATGTATCACCCTTGCAGATTCTGTAATAATATGGAGTTCATTCATTAACCGATTTACAACCTGGTCATCATGAACTTCAGCGATATGGCATGCTTTGTGAAAATTGGTATGCATTCCTAATCTATCGAGAATGGGAGAACCGTCCTTTACTTCAGGGTAAAAAATCAATTTTTTTACAAAATAAAAAGTCTTTCCGTTGATTTCCCGTGTATAAGCATTGTAAATATTTTCCATAATACCTGTTTGAATTTAAGAAATATCGAAGAATTCTTCCACCAGTGAGCATTTTGTAAAGTATTAATAAAATTTGTGCCACTAAGTGTAACAGGTTATTCAGAGGTAGGGGTTATAGGTATTTTTAAAGGATTTGGGTGATAATAAGTTGTAGGTTGGTTTCATTCAACTGATTCCCATCTTTAGCAGATGGTGAAAAAAATCTACGCCGGGAGTTTCAAAGGAATTGAAGCAAAAATTTGTAAGAAGATGTAAATATAAAATGCGGATCCTGGGAATGCAAGTCTTTTTTTAAAAATTTATCCACATCGTTATTAAGGTTCATTCAAACCCGCAGTTAATTGGCCTATCGGTTGGTAAATGATCCAGAATTTTGATTTCTGAAAACATTTGAACGTACTGCAAATTTTTTTAACCCAAAAATTTGGATATCACCGTTTAAACTATTAGGTTTGTGCCCGCAAAAGATAATTTTTATTATCCAACCCACAAGAAAG
This sequence comes from Chitinophagaceae bacterium, assembly GCA_025933775.1. Classification (GTDB taxonomy): domain Bacteria; phylum Bacteroidota; class Bacteroidia; order Chitinophagales; family Chitinophagaceae; genus Ginsengibacter. The sequence continues at coordinate 1,100 of JAICZH010000180.1, read as the reverse complement.
ATCTGATTTTTACGTTATTACCCTGATCCCGTTCCTAACAAAAATCACTGATTATATCCACTGTGCTTTAAGTAATGATTACGGATAATAAATAGAATATGCCCAAAGTATTTTTACCTCTGATAATTTTTGTTTCGGCCTCCATTATGATTTCTTCCTGTGCCAACTCGAAGAAAATTGTGTATTTCAACAATGTACCTGATGCTACATTTAAAGACACTAAAGTGCCGAGGCAATCACCGATACAACCAAATGATATTTTAAGTATTACCATCAGCAGTGCAAACGCCGAAGCATCGCAACCTTTTAATTTGCAATCAAACAATGTAAGCCGCGCAACTACCGTTACCGGAAGCAATAATGAATCCGGAGGATATTTGGTAAATGCTAATGGCACAGTTGATTTGCCTATTTTGGGCGCTGTAGAAGCCGCAGGGCTTACAAAGGAAGAATTAAAAACAAAGATTACTGATATTATTTTAAACAAAAAGCTATTGGTAGATCCGATTGTAGACATAAGGTATTTAAACTATGAAGTTACTATCCTTGGAGAAGTAGCGAGGCCGACCGTAATAACGGTTCCAAATGAAAAAATCTCGTTGCTGAAGGCTCTGGGCCTGGCAGGTGACCTTACCATTTATGGAAAGCGCGATAATGTTTTGTTGATCAGGGAAGAAAACGGAGCGAAGATTACGCGGCACATTAATTTGAATTCCAGCGATTTTTTTAATTCTCCATATTATTATTTGAAGCCGAATGATGTTGTATATGTTCAACCCAATGCAACAAAAGCTGCCACAGCAACCAGGTCAACCCAATTTTTACCAATAATTTTTAGTGCGTTATCAGTGGTTGCAATTGTTTTAGATAGACTTTTAAGATATCCGTAGAATTTCAAATCATTGAAAATGCAGTTGAACAGAAATCACAATAGGGAAGAAAAGGAAACGAATTTTATGCAGCAATTTGCGTCAAAATATATTCCCTATTGGCCTCTATTTCTCATCGCAATTTTGATCGGATTAGTTGCAGCCCACATTTACCTGAGGTATACCACACCAATGTATCAGGCTGCAGCTACCTTAATAATTAAAGATGAA
>JAICZH010000057.1 GCA_025933775.1 Chitinophagaceae bacterium | reverse complement strand
CTTACAGTTGGCTTAACATGCTGCCTGCTTATTCTTACTTATATTTTAAATGAATTAAGTTATGATAAATTCAATAAAGATGCAGACCAGGTTTATCGCGTTACAAGAACTTTTTATGATGGTAATGGTAAGGAGATGCTTAATTTAAGTACAGTAGCGCCGCCTTTTGGATATTACCTGCCAACAGATTTCCCCGAAATTAAAAAAATGACAAGGCTGTTGGATAATGGCACAACGCCGCTTCGCTATAAAGACAAACTCATTAACGAAAAAGATGTGTATTTCGCAGACGAAAATTTGTTTGATGTATTTACTGTTGATGTATTAAAAGGCAATCCTAAAACTGCATTGACAGAGCCTTTTTCTGTAATGCTTACCGAAGGAACTGCAAAAAAATATTTTGGCAATGAAGACCCTATTAATAAAGTTATTCGCGCAAACAACCAGTTTGATGTTAAGGTAACAGGCATTTATAAAGCGTTTCCTGCAAACTCGCACATTCATCCCAACATCTTAGTTTCATTCAATACACTAAAAGATTCTGCAGTGTATGGGGAAGAAAACCTGCGTACAAACTGGGGCAACAATTCTTTCTTCACTTATATAAAATTGCCGAAGAATTATAACATCGAAAATATGAAGGCAAGGTTTCCTTCTTTTCTTGACAAACACATGGCAGGTCAATACGGACCTAATCAACCTTCAAAATCTACCAAACTTGATTTGCAAAAATTAACAGACATTCATTTATACTCTCACACAGATTATGAAGCAGAACCCAACGGCGATATAAAACGCGTTTATATTTTTTCAGCCATTGCATTATTTATTTTATTGATCGCATGCATTAACTACATGAATCTTTCCACTGCACGCTCAGCATTGCGCGCAAAAGAAATCGGCATAAGAAAAGTGGTGGGCGCAAGAAAAAAAGAATTAATATCTCAATTCTTAAGTGAATCTGTTTTGCTTACATGGGCTGCAATTTTTATTGCTTTTGCTTTATTATATTTTTCATTGCCCTGGCTTAATAAACTTTCAGAGCAAAACCTTTCTGTAAGCATGTTAATAAAATGGCAGATACTTATTCCATTATTTTTAACGCCGTTTATTGTTGGCACAATTTCGGGTTTGTATCCTGCATTATTCATGTCATCATTTCAACCGGTAAAAACATTAAAGGGATTATTTAAAGTTGGCGGCGGCAGCATTAGTTTTCGCAAAGCGCTTGTGGTAGCGCAGTTTACTATTTCTATTATTCTAATTATTACAACGATGATAGTTTTTCAGCAATTGCGTTTTATGCAAAAGGCTTCATTGGGTTATGATAAAAATCATATTGTTACAATGACTTATTATACGCAGTTGAATGATCAATATGAGTCGTTTAGAAATACTTTATTGCAAAACCCGGGCATAAAAGATGTTGGTCGCTCTTCAAGAATTCCCACCGGAAGATTATTAGATGGAAGCGGTGCATCTGTTCCCGGCTCCGATTCTATGGTGCCTGTAAAAGCAGATATACGCTATGTTGCGACCGATTATGATTTTATTCCAACTTATGGAATACAAATGACAGCGGGCAGAAATTTTTCGCGTGCTTATGGTACAGATACTTCTAATTTTATAATTAATGAAGCGGCTGTAAAAGCAATCGGATGGAAATCTTCGCAGGATGCTGTTGGCAAAAATTTAAAGTATGGGCAATTCACCGGTCATGTAATTGGTGTGGTAAAAGATTTTCATTTCGAGTCTTTGCACGAGGCTATTACGCCGCTTATTTTTGTAATGCCGCCGCCGGCTAACCAGGGTCTTTACAATAATATTTCAATAAAAATTTCAGGCAATAATATTTCATCTTCACTTAATGCAATAAAAAATACATGGCAAAAATATTTGCCCGAGCTGCCTTATCAATACACATTTCTCGATGAAAATTTTTCAAAGCTGTATGATGCAGAACAAAAACAAGAAACCATTTTTACTGTATTCGCCTGTATCGCCATTTTTATTGCATGTCTTGGTTTATTTGGCTTATCTGCGTTTGCCATTTCGCAGCGGGTAAAAGAAATTGGTGTAAGAAAAGTTTTAGGTGCAGATGTTACAACCATTGTGGCATTACTTTCAAAAGATTTTTTAAAACTGGTTTGCATTGCTGCGCTTATTGCTTTTCCTGTTGCATGGTATGCAATGAATAGTTGGTTAAAAGATTTTGCTTATCGCATTCAAATACACTGGTGGGTATTTTTATTTGCAGCCATTGCAGCCTTGCTGATTGCGTTGATAACAGTAAGTTCCCAGGCAATAAAAGCGGCAATGGCAAATCCGGTGAAGAGTTTGAGAACGGAATAAAAAGCCTCCCTAAATCCCTCCGAAGGAGGGACTTTGAAAGAGACTAATAATATAAATAACATTAAATAATCAAGCTTTCAAAAGGCCTTCCCTTCGGGAAGGATTTAGGATGGGCTTTCAGAAATGAGAAATTATATTTCCATTCTCATCAGCATACTCGTATTTGATGATACCATTTTCGCAAACTTTTAATTTGTATCGTACTTTATTAGCGGCATTTTTCACAGCGCTGATAGAATATAAATGGCCTTTATAAATTTCAGTAAGTTTCAAAATCATTTCCGGCGGAATGTAATTCATGATAACCGGAACTGCGCCGGAAAGCCCCGGGCAACGATCGGGCCATTTGTGATACACGACATTTGTAGGGCAAATATTAACTGTATCGTGAACCACCACTTCAATAGTATCTTTTACAAAAATTCGTACAGTATCATGCACTATAGTTTTTAAAATTGTTTTTACTGTATCATGCATCACTATCCTTACCGTATCTTTTACAAATACAGTAATGGTGTCTTTCGATATTTTTTTTATGGGTTGCAGTGTAGTTTTGGGAGCAGGCTCAGAAGATTCAGTTGTATGAACATTTCTTTTATCAGAATAGTGAACATATTGTGCAAACAATATATTTCCTGTTAAAATAAACAAAGCAACAAAAAAAAATTTTTGCATGAGCGGTAAATTAAACATTTATCATGCCTGATATGATTTTGTGAATAAATTTTAGGAAATTTTTTTATATCATATATAGAGTTTCAAAAAATTAATTTTTGATAAACTAATTGCTCACACAATAAAATAAAAAACCATCCGTTATTAGAAGTTGTCGCTAACAATTAATTAAAAAAATTATTCTGATGTAACCATTTTTGTAATAATCATTATTTATTCACCTTAAATTTTAAAAAATTTATTGATCATTTTTACAACTCCCATTTTATGAAAAACATTCCCATTAAACAGGCATTAATGTTATGCTTAGTTGCCTTATTTGCATTTTCTGCAAATGCACAATACACCGAAACGTTTGAATCGCAAACACCTTTTCAAAGCGCTTTTAGCAGCCTTGGCCAATCGTTTACACTCACTAATAATTTTACAATTTTTAGTTCGAGAGCCGGTTTTGGTTATCAACATTCCAATCGCTTTATTGATAACAGTAATGCCGTTGGCACCAACCAAACCAATGCAATTAAAACCACAAACGCTGCAAAATTTGTTGTAAAAAATCTTGAGTTGTATGTTTCAGCAGACGGCGGAAATAATCCATCATCTGATGGGTCGTTAATTATCACCGGCAAGTTAGGCGGAGTAACACAATTTACTATTAATAAAACATCGGGTTTCAGCACTTCATTTGTTCCTGATAATGGATTTGGTGCTATTGATTTTACAACAGAAGGCGGAGTGGATAACAGTAATACCACCATTGATGAGATTGATTTTCAGCTGCAGGGAAATTTTAATTATATCGGAATAGATAATTTTACATGGGCACCACAATTTTTGTTGCCCGTTTCTTTATTTTCTTATACCGCCATTGCACAGTCTGATGGAAGTGTAAAACTCAACTGGAAAACATCTTACGAAAATAATACCAGTCATTTTATAATTAATAAAAGTATAGATGGAAAAAACTTTGAACAAGCAGGAACAGTTGCCGCCTGCAATAATCCTGTTGCAACAACTTACCAATTTATTGATGCAAATCCATCGCAGGGCGCCAATTATTATCGTCTCGATGAAGTAGATAAAGATGGTTTGGTAAAACAATTGGGAATACAGGAAATATTTCTTTACAACAGGTTTAACGCAACTACCTTGTATCCTAACCCTGTAACAAACGGTTCATTTACATTAACTACTCAATTGCCCGCAACTGCACAAAATATGTATCGCATTACTGATATTTCAGGAAAAGTTGTGCAAAGAGGAACTATTACTTCATCGCACCAAACAATAAATGTTTCAAGCCTTCTCCGTGGGAATTATATTATACAACTAAGCAACGGCGAAGTGATAAAATGGATTAAAAACTAAGCATTTTCATAACCACAAGCATACCAAAAAAGTCTCCTTAACAGGAGATTTTTTTTTGATTAATTTTATTAATCACATCCATTTCATCAATAATTTTTTCAAACGCAAACCAATAGTATTCTTAAAATGTTTTTATTAAAAAGTGAATTAATAAACTTAATGTATATTTTATAAATAAAATTTTGTACGCAATAAAATAAAAATATGAAATCAATAATTTTTGGCAACGGATGTTTCTGGTGTACTGAAGCGGTTTTTCAACAACTAAAAGGAATAGAAAAAGTAACCAGCGGTTACAGTGGCGGCCATATTGCAAACCCAACGTACGAGCAGGTTTGCGGAAAAAACACCGGACATGCAGAAGTATTGAAAATTGATTACGATCCTGCTATGATTAGCTTTGATGAACTGTTAGAAGTTTTTTGGGCAACGCATGATCCTACAACTTTAAACAGGCAGGGTAATGATGTTGGCCCACAATACCGCAGCGTAATTTTTTATAATAATAATGAGCAAAAAGAAAAAGCAGAAAAATATAAAAACGAACTTGATAAAAGTGGCGCTTTTGATAAACCTGTTGTAACAGCCGTTGAGCCTTTTACTAATTTTTATCCGGCAGAAAATTATCACCAGGATTATTATAAAAATCATACCTCGCAGCCGTATTGTTATTTTGTAATAAAACCTAAAATGGATAAATTAAAAAAAGTTTTTGCGGATAAGCTGAAGGCTTAATTAGTGAATAAAATAATCAATAAAACTCATGTATAACGGTAACGGCTATACGAAAATTAATCCAATTTTACTTTCCGCAATTCTAACAAATTGAGGCTGTTGGGAATAAAATTTTTTACATAAGGTTTTACCAAACGTATTACTACATCGTACCACAAAGGCACTACCGGTGCATCTTTTATCATTAGTTGATCTGCCTGCTGATTAATTTTTATTCGTATTGAATCATTTTTTTCTGCCAAAGATTTTTCATATAATTTATCAAATGCAGCATTTTTATATCGCGTATAATTTGGCGGCGCAGGATTTTTTCCATAAAAAACACTTAAATAATTTTCAGCATCAGGATAATCTGCAATCCAGCTTCCGCGAAAAAATAATGCATCCGATTTTGCAGTCTCTTCGAGCAATAAACTTTTTTGTACCGTTTCTACTTGTATTTTTATTCCAACCTGTTGCAATTCACTTGCGATGTAAGTTGCAAATTCTGAATATACGGGAATGGTAAGCAATTTTATTACAGGTAAACCAACACCGTTAGGATAACCGGCTTCTTTCAATAATTGTAATGCTTTTGCAGGCTCATAGTCGTAACCTTTCACCGCAGTAGAATCGAATGAAGGAAGGCCTGCTGGAATAAATCCGCTCTCAGCGGGAATTCCAATCGAGTTGCGTATGTATAACATCATTTTTCTTCGGTTAAATCCATAGTTAATCGCTTGTCGTATTCTTACATCTTTAAGCGGAGAATTTTTTACAATGGGAAGTGTAGTATCATTCAATATTCCAAGATATTCAATATTTAAATAAGGATGTTTCATCAAAACAATTTTTCCCTGCCATTCTTTTCTTAATTCTCCTTCTTTGGTTAAAACTTCATCTTTAAAAGATGCATCAATGTCATTAATAAAATCGAGCCTGCCTTGCTGAAATTCTAAAAATTCTGTTGCTTTATTTTCAAAGAAAGTAATTTTAATTCCATCTAAATAAGGCAATCTATTTCCGGCACTGTCTGTTTCAAAATAATTTGGATTTTTTTTAAGGATCAATGCCTGTCCTTCTTCCCATGCAACAAACTCGAAAGGCCCGGTGCCGCAGGGATGGCGGCGAAAATCTTTTCCATATTTTTCTACTACTTCATGCGGAATCACGGAACAATATTGCATGCTTAAAATACCAAGAATAGGATGAAAAGGCGCTACCAGTTTCAATTGAAAAGTAGTATCATCAATGGCAGTAAAAGGATGCAATGAATCCACACGGTTATTAAAAATCCATGCGCCGCTGCTTGCGGTATTTTTATCAATAATTCTATTAAAACTATACACAACATCAGAAGCAATCATCTTGCGCCCTTTGCCATTTTTAAAAGCATCATTGTCCTGAAAAAAAACATCATTGCGCAAATGAAAAGTATAAGTAAGATTATCGGCAGAAATATCCCAGCTTTTAGCAAGCGAAGGAATTAAATGAAGACTATCATCTGTTTGAATAAGCGAGTTATAAATTTGATGCACCGCCCAAATGATAGATTGATTTTTTGCAAATGCCGGATCGAGTGTTGCGATGCCTGATTGCTCGTTGTAATGAAAAATATTTTTATCTTTTTTATGTTGGTTGCATGAAAAAAAACTTATTGAAAAAATAAAAAATAAAAACAGAAGAAAATTTCTATTTCTGTGTTTTCTGTGGGCGGTGAAGACACCGCCCACAGCGCGCTGCCGCGGTTGGTGTCTCCACCAATCGACGATAATATAAAATGAACTCAACTGTTCTGGCTGGTGTCCCCACCAGCCAGCGACAAAAAAATTTTTGTAAAATAATTTTATAAGTGGCAAAGGCATTTGTTTATTTAACTTCATCTTTGTTTTAAAAAAAATAAATTTAGTAAATGAAAAAGATAGTCGCATTTTTTTGTTTCATCTTCATTTTTTATACTTCATCTTTTGCGCAGCATTTTACTCATGCCGATACTTTGCGCGGAAGCAATGGCGCTGGAAGAGCCTGGTGGAATGCAACAAAATATGATCTGCATGTAACCTTTAATTTACAGGATAGCACTATCAGCGGTTATAATATTATTTCATTTAAAGTTTTAAAACCTGATTCAATAATGCAAATTGATTTGCAGGAACCAATGATGATTGATAGTGTAAAAAGTTTTATTACAAGCAATATGGTTCAGCTTGCTTCTAATAATTTCAGAAGAGAAGGCAATGTTTATTTTATAAATTTTCCGAATTTAAAAAAGAATATTCCTGCTTCGCAAAATGTAAATTCAATAACTATTTATTATCATGGTAAACCGCGTATTGCAAAGAAAGCGCCGTGGGACGGCGGCTTTGTGTGGGCGAGAGATAAACAACACAATCCATGGATAAGCGTTGCCTGCCAGGGTTTGGGCGCAAGCGTTTGGTATCCGTGCAAGGATTACCAGGGCGATGAGCCTGACAGCGCTGAAATGCACATCACTGCTCCGTCTGATCTTATTGCCATAAGCAATGGAAGAATGAGAAGTAAAGTTGATAACAATGATGGAACCACCACCACCACATGGGCAGTTGTAAATCCTATCAACAATTATGATTTTGTTTTTTACATCGGCAAGTACACACACTTCGGAGAAATTTATAAAGGTGAAAAAGGAAATCTTACTTTAGATTATTGGGTGCTTGATTCCAATCTTACGAAAGCAAAAAAACAATTTAAAGAAGTGCCGCGAATGATGAAAGCATTTGAATATTGGCTTGGCCCTTATCCATTTTATAAAGATGGATACAAGCTCGTGGATGCACCCTATCTCGGCATGGAACATCAAAGCGCCGTGGCTTATGGCAACCATTATTTAAACGGTTATCTCGGTCGAGATCTTTCAGGAACAGGAGTAGGATTAAAATGGGATTTTATTATTGTGCATGAAAGCGGGCACGAATGGTTTGGCAATAATATTACTTCAAAAGACCTTGCCGACATGTGGATTCATGAAGGCTTCACCAATTACAGTGAAACACTTTTTATACAATATTATTTTGGTAAAAAAGAAGCCGATGAATATTTAATTGGTTTAAGAAAAAATATTGAAAATAAAGAACCGATTATTCCGCCGTATGGCGTAAATGCCGAAGGCCCGGCTGATATGTATTACAAAACTGCAAACATGATTCACACCATTCGCCAGGTAATTAATAATGATACCGTTTTCAGAAATATTTTAAGAGGATTGAATAAAACCTTTTATCATCAAACGGTTACAAGTAAGCAAATTGAAGATTACATCAGTAAAAAATCAAGGATTGATTTTTCAAAAGTATTTGAGCAATATTTAACGACTACAAAAATTCCTACATTGGAATATAGTTTGAAAGATGGAATACTTTCTTATCGCTGGACCAATGTGGTAGCGGGTTTCAAGATGCCGGTAAAAATTTATAATGCAAAAGGAAACTTACAATTTATTTATCCCACTGAAAAAATGCAGCACTTAAAAATGAATATTTCAGAATTGAAAGTGGATGAAAATTTTTATGTGTTTACAAAACAAGTTGAGTAGGCCAAATGATTTATCGTTTATTTATGCAAGGCTTCCATATTCACACCTTCATAAATTTCTGCAATTAAAATTTTTTTATCAATGGCTTTAATTAATAAAAAGTTTTCGGCAGAATTAAATTCTTCTAACTCCCAATGATTTTTTTCATTTAACCTGAACACTTCTATATGTATGCCGAAAGTTTATAATTAAAAAAATCCAAGTAACCACCACATATTGTAAAGAAATTATTAACCATTAATTTAGCCACTTAATTTTTTCTATGTCGCAGATACGAAAGCAAAGTATCATATCAACCGTTTTTGTTTACGGTGGTTTTTTTATTGGCTTTATTAATACGTATCTTTTTACCAGTCAGCATTCGCCGTTCACGCCCGCTGAATATGGGCTTACAAATATTTTCATAGCAGTCGGCAATCTCATGTTTGCATTCGCCAATATGGGAATGATCTCTGTTGCGTATAAATTTTATCCTTATTACAATGATAATCTTCCTAAAAAGAAAAATGATTTATTAACGTGGGCACTCGTTGTAAGCCTTATCGGCTTTTGTTTTGTAATTCTTGCAGGCATAATTTTTAAAAATCTCGTAATACGAAAGTTTGGCGCCAACTCATCTTTATTTATTCAATATTATTTATGGGTTTTCCCTTTCGGGTTTTCTCTTTTATTGTATTCCATATTTGAAGTATTTGCGTGGAACATCCGCAAATCAATATTCACAACCTTTTTGCGCGAATTACTTTTTCGCCTGCTTACTACCTTGCTTATTTTTTTATTAAGTTTTAAATTGATCACAAGCTTTGATGTGTTTATAAAATTATATGCATTTACTTATGGCGTGGTTGCATTAGTTCTTGTTATTTATTTTATTTGGAAAAAAGAGTTATATCTAACTTTCACAGTTAGCCGCGTTACTAAAAAGTTTTATAAAAAAATTATTTCATTAGCATCATTCGTTTATTTTGGCGGAGTGGTTCTTATGATTGCGCAGTTTATTGATACGCTCGTTATCATGTCGGTTTTGGGCATAGCTGCTGCTGGTATTTTTGCTTTGGGCAGTGTAGTTGCCGGATTGGTGCAGGCGCCGCAAAGAGGCGCCATTGCTGCATCCATACCTGCATTGTCCAAAGCATGGAAAGATAAAGATTATAAAAAAATCAATTTAATTTATCAAAGATCAGGTATTAATTTGTTGATTGCTTCGCTGGGAATTTTTTTAGTTGTGTGGCTTAATTACAGAGATGCGGTGATAACTTTTGGACTAAAACCGGCTTATCTACAATCGCAATGGATATTCTTTTTTTTAGGAATAGCCCGCGTTATTGATTTGGGCACGGGAGTGAATTCACAAATTATCGGAACTTCTGTTTACTGGCGGTTTGAATTATTGAGTGGCATTATTTTGTTCCTACTTATAACGCCATTAAGTTATATTTTGGTAAAACATTTTGGAATTATCGGCGCAGGATATTCTAACATTATTTCATTCAGTATTTACAATTTAATCCGCATACTTTTTTTACACAAAAAATTTAAAATGCATCCGTTTAGTTATAAAACTATTTATTCCATTATTCTTGCGCTGCTTTGCTTTTTTATTTGTCATTATACTTTTTTTAATCTTCATGGATTTTTTGCAATGCTGCTTAAAAGTATTGTATTTATTGCATTGTACGGCGGCGCTATCATTTATTTTGATCTGTCGCCTGACGTTTTGCCTGTGTGGTACAGCATTAAAAAAAGAAGAATAAGAAAATAATATGCGACTCTCAAACTGCGTTTGTGCGTTACCGTTATAACATAAAAAAAAGAATTGAATTATTTTAAAATTCAATTCTTTTATATTTTTTAAAAAATTTTCAGCCTGCAAAACAATAAGCGCATCCGTGTTCCTGTGCCCTGCCTACAGCCCATACACCGGAAGGAACCACTTGTATTCCGGGCAATACGCCCGATACCCAATCTTTATACACATCATCGGCATTCATATTCATGCTTTGCGCAGCTACTGCACTCATTACTTTCAGCGCCATATTGCATCCGCAAAACATTACACCCTGGCTTTGCAAATCATTGATACCAATTTGCACCGGCCCCACTCCGGGCACCTGGAAATCGTCTGGCTTTGGTTGCCAGAACATATTTCGTACAGATGGCGCTTTCGTTTTTGGATCATCAATTTTAAAAAATTCTCCGAATTTATATTTATCCCAAAGCCGGTCTTCCATTACAAAAGGAATGGCATCATGACGTAAAATAACCACAACACCCATATCTTTATCCGGCGTGCCGGTACCATTATTGGTCAACATGAAAATCTTTGGCCATGCAAATGGAAGTATTTCGTTGGGTTTGGTAACATCAAATACAATACGATGTTTTCCTTTTACTTTATTAAACCATGCATCGGCTTCGCCCGGATCTCCGTCTGATGGAAAAGCTGAAACACTGAATGGCGGAGCAAACATTGCAACTCCTAATGCTGCTGCACCTGCGGCCACATTTTTTATAAAGCCACGGCGCTCATTAGCCCGATTGGTAATCTTTTTCATTTTTTTAAAAGTTTAAGATGAGTAAATCGTGGCTTCAGAAATGAAAAATTAATATTTTTCTTTTGCATATTAAAATATTTTAAAAAAAAATTTAAAGCTGGAATTTGTAAATTGAAATATGATATTCGATTACATTGTTGTTGGAAAAGGCATGATGGGTTCTGCTGCTGCAAAGTACTTAAGCGGTAGTAAAAAAAAAGTAGCGGTGATAGGCCCTGATGAAAATATTGATAACAATAAAGCCGTTGTATTTTCAAGCCATTACGACCAGGCCAGGATTCAAAGAATTATTGGGCATGATGATGTGTGGACGTTACTCAACCTGCAATCTGCACAGCAATATAATTTTATTGAAAACCAAAGTAACATTTCTTTTCATACTCCGAAAGGCTGCCTGTACGTGAATCCCGAAGGCATGGATGTTTATTTAAATGAAATAAAAAAAAGTGAAAATCTTTTTAATTTAAAATATACTTTTTTTGAAAACAGCAAAGCGCTGCAAAATGCTTTTCCCGATTTTCATTTTCCACCATCATCAAAAGCGATTTTTGAAGATGCGCCATCAGGTTATATAAATCCGCAATTGCTGATAAAGGCGCAATTAATTTTATTTAAAAAAAATAATGGAATTATCATTAATAATATTGCCAATGAAATTACTTATGAAAAAAATTTCCTTCAAATAAAAACGCTTGACAAAAAAATTTATCAGGCAAAAAAAGTTTTATTGTGCCCGGGCGCTTTTATTAATTTTTTTAACCTTACAAAAAACAAATTAGCGCTTTCTTTAAAAAGCGAAACTATTATTTGGGCAAATGTAAGTAAGCAGGAAGCTATACGTTTATCAAACCTTCCGTCATTAATATATGAAATCAAAATTCCTGAATATAAAAACGTGTATTTAATTCAACCGGTTATGTATCCTGATGGAAATTATTATTTAAAAATGGGATGTAACCTTCCATCAGACAGGTTTTTTGATAATTTAACGGATATTCAAAATTGGTTTAGAAATGGCGCAAGCGATGATAATTTAGAAATATTAAAAGATGCCTTATTAAAAATTTTGCCCGGTATCAAAATAAAAAAAATTTTTACCAAAAGATGCATTGTTAGTTATACAAAACATCGTAAACCTTACATCGGCGCTTTAAATAACGACGGATTATTTGCTGCGTGCGGCGGCAACGGCTACTCAGCAATGTGCTCTGATGCTCTTGGAAAAATTGCCGCTAATTTATTAATTGAAAATAATTTTTTGCAAGGTTATTCCGCTCAATCGTTTCAACCCGTTTTCATAAATGATTAATAAAAAAGCTGCGCTAAAAGTTAGCACAGCTTTTTCGGGTATGCGTTACCGTTAGTTCTTAATTGCCTCCCGTTTTTACACGGTTTTCTTCATCAGAAGCGCCGCCGGTTTTTCTATGCTGGTTTTGCAATGGCTTGCCAAAGCGATAACTAAAAGTGAGCGATGCTGTAGTATTATCGTGCCGGTTTTTAATATATACATCTATATCCTGGTAATTTACATATCCTGAAAAATTTTGCGAAGAAAAAATATCTCTCACGCTTAATTTTAAGCTTCCTTTATTTTTTAAAATCATTTTTTGTAAGCCTGCATCCAGCCTCCACATTGGGTTTCTCACGATCTGACTTTCTATTCCTTTTGACAAATAAAAGCCGCTTAACTCTGCAGTCCACCCTTTTTTAAATTTGAATTCATTGCTCATATTTCCGTAGAATGCGAAGTTTTTCACATCAAGATAACCGCCATCCAGCTCGCCTTTATAACTATCGTGAATCACATTAGTATAAATATTGGTAGTCCAGAATTTGGTTACGGGAAAATAAGCGCTCACCGATAATCCGTAATTGATACGCGATGCAATATTCTCTTTTGTTTGAAATGTTTTTCTTTCGCTGGTAACTTGTTTTATCACATCAGTAAAAAGATGTTGTGTGTTGCTGTAATTAATAGTTGTTGTTAAAAATCCATCGTAGGTATGCGACAATTCTATATTATCAGTAAACTGCGGCTGTAGCAAAGTATTGCCCACTTCATAAGTATATTCATCTAAAAAATAATAAAACGGATTGAGGTCTTCATAATCGGGACGATCAATTCTGCGGCCATAATTTATTGAAAAAGTATTTTTCTTATTGGCGTCATAACTTATATAAACCGTTGGAAAAAGATTGATATAATTTTTTGTAAATGCAGAGTCGGCTCTTGTTGAATCGCCCACCTGGTGGCCTTTTGCGTTGGTATTCTCTGCGCGCAATCCGGCTTGCAATCCCCATTTTTTTATTTGCCTGTTGTAATTAATGTATGCTGCATTTATATTTTCTTTATAAATAAAATGATTGGTTTTTCCTTCGTCGGTTACATAACCATTGGGTGTATTGTTTTTATACAAAGCATTGTTATCGGTAGTAACATAGCTACTTTTTAAACCGGTTTCAATCTTTGCATTTTTTTTGAGTGGAAATGTAAAATCTGTTTTTGCAGAATAAATATTTATAGTTGCGGGGAGATTTCCTTTCAATTCATCTTCAGGCCGACGTGTGCTGTAATCAGGATTTAAAAATTGATTAATCAATAATTGATTTTTGGTTTGATAATAAGTTATATAGTCCAGATCAACTGTAAATTCTTTTCCCGTGGTATCAAACGAATGGCGAAGATTAAAGTTGGAAGAAAAATTATTCGACTTTCCTTTATCATAATTATTCGCCACCACAATAGAATCAGTAATATTATTTGCATCATTTAAAAGAGTGGTATTCACACCGGGATTACTTGATGGATTAATGAACCCTGAAAACACAACGCCTGCAGTGGTTTTTTTATTTGCATAAAAATCCATTCCCAATTTTAGATTTTGATATTGTGAGCTGTGCGTCATGTAAGAATTTTGATCGAAAATGGTTTCTAAATTTTTAGTAACCGTATTTCTGAATTTTCTTAAAATATATAAATCTTCAAATCCTTTCCAGTAAGAATAATTATAATTAGCAAAAAGATTTATTTTACCATTACGATAATTGAAGTTGGCGCTGTTGTTCGTTTTAGTAAATCTGCCTTGTATAATTCCTGCGGTGATGCTTCCATTTAATCCTTTCACTTTATTTTTTTTGGTTCTGATATTTATGATGCCCGAATTACCCGCTGCATCATACTTAGCAGAAGGGTTGGTCATAATTTCAATCTGATCAATTGCAGATGATGGCATATTTTTTAAAAGATTAGCAAGGTCTTGGCCGCTCAGGTAAGAAGGCCGTCCATCCATCATTACCATTACACCGGCTTTTCCTTTCAGGCTGATGTTTCCATCTTTATCAACGGTAACCCCCGGCGATTTTTCCAACACTTCCAATGCAGTGGTGCCGGCATTGGTTATGGCTGCGTCCACATTAATTACCGTGCGATCAATCTTCCTTTCAATAAAAGGTTTTTTTAAAGTAGCGGTAACATTTACAGCCGTGAGTGTTTTTACATCTGTGGTAAGTTGTAACACACCGGCATTAATTGTTGAATTATTATTTACATCAATCAACGAACTATATTTTTGTAAACGCCCGGTAGAAGTTGCCAGCAAATAATATTTTCCGAAAGGAATGTGTTCAAATAAAAAATTTCCTTTTTTATCGGCAAGACTAATTTTTACAAGAGAAGAATCTTTGGCTTTATAAAGCGAAATGGTTGCGGCGTCAATAATTTTTTGATCGCCGCCATCAATCACGGTTCCTGCAATGCTTCCCTGCGAAACCTGCGCTGTGCTTATCTTTGAAAGAAATAAAAAACTTAAAGTTAAAAGGGTTAATCTGTTCATCATGTTTACTATGTTTTAAATATTACATCGTAAAACTAAGTACTTTGCTAAACATAGTACATAATTATACACGGAAGGCAAAAATTGCATTATGATTGGTAGATAAATGATACGATTGATGGAAAGAAAAAGTTACGAAAAAGAGAAACTAATTTTTAAAATATTAATTTTCGTGTATGCGTTACCGTTAGTAGTGGATTCTATTTCTTCCCAGCGGGGTTTTCATTCCCTATCCTGAAAAAGATAGGATTTAAAAAGTAAGCAGGAAATGAAACCCCGATGTATCAAAGTATTTGGCGGCATCGGGGTTTCACAGAAAGTAATTATACTAAATATATATATTCTTGTGAAAACCCAGATGGGAAGTAAATATTCAAGGCACAGATCCGTCAACCTACCTTTCCCTTGCTGTATATCTGAGCAAGAACGGAGCCTGCATTTAATTAATCAGGTTTGATTTCATTATTAATTCCATATTCAATGTAAAAACTACCTTCGTTATTTGAAGGGTCGGCGTCGTTAACCATAAGAAATAATTTTCCACTATCGTTGGCTATAAAAGTTTTGTATGAACCAATCAAAAACCAATTTCCATCTTCTCCAATTTTACCAAGTAACGAGCCGTGTTTAAAATTAGCGTTTGCGCTGTAAAATTCATATCCATCAATCCCTTCAGGTCCTCCGGAACCTGCCAAAGGGCCATATTTTATAGCCCCGGTTGCTTTTAAATATACTTTGTCTCCTTTTTTAATAAATATATTTGAATAAGTTGTGTAAGAATTTACCTCAATTTTATTTTTTTCAAAAGCGTATGCCGGTGATGGGTCTCCTTTTTTATTTTCGCTAACAGTAAATTCCCAGGTTAATTTTGTTTCTACTATCGAGAAACTAAAGCGTCCATTTGGGGATCTGTAATACTTGGTTTTCCCATCATTTGAATTAAACATGAAATAGGTCTTATCTTCTATATCAGATTTAAATAGTGCGATTGCATTTGCTGTAGCCTTTATCTTATAATCTATATAAACTGTACCCTCATATTTATAAAAGCTCAATTCATTTCCATAATTGTCCTTGTAGGTGCCTTGAAGCTCATTAGCATAGTACCCCTGTTGATTGGCAAGGTCTGCTATATCATATACATTTGAAAACTCACTTGTACTTAAGTTCATAAGTTCGTTAAGATTAAAATAATCCTGGGCTACTACACTCTTAGGAATTGTAATGGCGAGAGTTGTGAAAACGAAAAACGCATATTTGATAGTCAAGAAAGTTAGTTTCATGTTTTTATTTTTGTGAATAGAGTTTTTTGTAGAATGTTGCAGCCACACATAAATATATGCTATAATACGCAATAGTATAATTCTTTCACACATTGGAAATCAAAATATTTAATGTTATATTGCTATTAATATAATCCGGCTAATAAGCCTCGAATTGCATAACTAACGGTTGCGCCTACACGAAAATTTATACGATTAACCAAGGCTATTTGCTTTGTATATTTACTTTTTATTTACAGCGCTTGACACGGATAGGATTAATATCAGATACACATCATTTTTTCGACGAATCTATTGCAACGCATTTTAAAAACTGCGATGAAATATGGCACGCAGGCGATTTCGGAACGATAGAAATTGCTGAAAAGTTACTAAGGTGCCGGGCCACCGAAAGTGGCCAGACACCTGTATTGCGAGGCGTTTATGGAAACATTGACGGCCAGGAAATAAAAAGCGTTTACCCGTTACAGTTAGAATTCATATGCGAAGAAGTAAAAGTAATGATACGCCATATTGGAGGTTATCCGCCGCGTTACAATCCCGAAACAAAAAAAGAATTATCAATACATCATCCGCAACTTTTTATAACCGGCCATTCGCATATTTTAAAAATTATGTACGATGAAAAAATAAATTGCCTGTACATGAATCCCGGCGCCGCCGGAAAACAAGGATGGCATAAAGTAAGAACCATTATTCGCTTTGCCATTGATGGAAAAGACATTAAAGATTGCGAAGTGATAGAATTAGGCCACTAAATCCAATCACCAATAACATTCATATCGTGGTCGCCATTTAGCCAAACTTTATATTTGCATTCGCTGCTGTTAAAATATAAGGAACAGTACATTTGCAAAATGATCCGATTTATTTTTAATATACTTTGTTGTTTTATTTTAATTGCAATGATTTCATGCAATGATAATTCCAATGAAAATGTTCAATCAGCTACCTCAGTTCATTCGAAAGAATCATTAAAAATTTTGATAAAAAAATATCCCGATTCTCTTTTGCTTTTGCAAAACTTAATTGAAATGTATCGCAATGAAGGTTCGTATGATTCTGCTTTGGCGCTTACAGATTCGCAAATAAAAAAAGACAGCAACAATGCTTACTTATGGAACATGAAAGCAACTTTATATTTTGAAAATGATGATACACTTAATGCAATCAATTCACTGAAACATGCGGTGGATATTTATCCTTTGCCGGAATATCTTGTTGCGCTCGGAACCATTTTTGCCGAAGTAAAAAATCCAAAATCTTTAATAATTGCGGATAGCCTGTTAGAAGCAAACCGCGTGAAATCAGGCGCTGATGCCATGTTTATAAAAGGGCTGTATTATACTTATACTAATAATAAAAAAAAGGCGATTAATTATTTCGATAGCAGCATTCACATGGATTATACCTACATGTTTTCTTATCGCGAAAAAGCAATCGCTTTATATGATTTGGAAAAATATGATGAGGCTTTGAACGTTTTGAAAAAAGCGGTAACGGTTCAAAATAATTTTGATGAGGGATATTACTGGATGGGAAAATGTTATGAAAAATTAGGTAAAAAAGAAGATGCCATTGAAAGCTATCAAACTGCTCTTTTGTATGATAAAAATTTTATTGAAGCAAAAGAAGCATTACACAAATTGACAAATGACAATTGATAATTTATAATTCACAACTCACAATTCACAACTCGCAATGATACTCGCTCCCTCAATTTTAGCTGCCGATTTTTTGCATCTTGCTGATGCCTGTAAAATAATAAATGAAAGCGAAGCAGACTGGTTTCATCTGGATGTAATGGATGGAAGATTCGTTCCTAACATCAGTTATGGAATGGATTTTATAAAACAATTAAAAAAAGTTAGTAAAAAATTTTTTGATGTCCATTTAATGATTGTAGAGCCGGAAAAATATTCAGAAGAATTTAAAAATGCCGGCGCAGATGGATTGACAGTTCATTTGGAAGCATGTCAAAATCTGCACCGGAATATTCAACAAATAAAATCACTGGGAATGAAAGCCGGTGTTGCCATCAATCCGCATTCGCCGGTTATTTTGCTCAAAGATATTATTGCCGATGTAGATTTGGTAAATGTAATGAGCGTAAATCCCGGCTTCGGCGCACAATCATTTATTCCTTATTCTATTCAAAAAATTAAAGACCTGAAAATATTAATTAAAGAAAATAATTCTTTGGCAAAAATAGAAGTAGATGGCGGGGTGTCATTAAAAAATGCGAAACAAATTTTGGATGCTGGCGCCGATGTATTAGTTGCAGGAAATGCAGTTTTTGGTTCGCGGTATCCAAAAGAAACCATTAAAAAATTTAAAGGCCTTAAACCCTAACTCTAACACCTCACACCTCATACCTTATCCATTTTTCTTTCGAGTTACCTGATGCTACCACATTTTCTATAAAAGCCATTCCGCGCACACCATCTTCAATGCCGGGAAAATCGAGCATTTCTTTTGTAGGTTCTTTGCCTTCCAATTTTGATAATAAAGTTTGCGCAAAGTTGTGATAAATATTTCCGAATGCTTCGAGATAACCTTCCGGATGGCCCCCGGGCGTTCTGCAATTTTTAGTAGCAAAGCTGCTTAATTCATTTGTATAATTTGAACCGGCTCTTAAAATTTCTGCAGGCTTATCAAGCCATTTTATCAATAATGTATTCGGTTCCTGCTGTGCCCATTCTATTCCGCCTTTTTCTCCATAAATTTTTATTTTCAAATTATTTTCTTCTCCTGCTGCTACTTGCGATACAGTTAAAGTTCCTGATACATTGTTATCAAATTTTAATAAAACACTTCCATCATCATCCAAATGTCTTCCTTCAACAACAATATTTAAATCGGCGCAAAGCTTTGTAATTTTTAATCCTGAAATATATTCGGCAAGATGTGCAGCGTGTGTGCCTATATCGCCCATTGCGCCTGCCTTTCCTGATTTTTTCGGATCGGTTCTCCATGCAGCTTGCGCATTGCCTTCGCGCTCTGATAACTTGCTTAACCAGCCTTGTAAATATTCAACATAAATCTTTCTGATCTTTCCTAAAGCGCCATCATGTACCATTGCCCTGGCCTGCTTTACCATTGGATAACCGGAGTAAGTATGCGTGAGGCATAATATTAAACCGGTTTCTTCTACTTTCTTTTTTAATTGCTTTGCTTCATCAAGCGTAAACGTCATTGGCTTTTCAATCACAATATTAAAACCATTATCGAGCGCTTTCATTGCAGGAGCAAAATGTGCAAAGTTGGGCGTAACAATTGTTATAAAATCTATTCGCTTATCTGCAGGCATTTTACTTTCTTTATCAATCATCTCTTCATAAGTAAGATAAATTCTGTCTTCTGGAAGAAATAATTCTTTGCCGGATGCTTTTGCAATTTCAGGTTTGATGCTTAATGCGCCGCAACACAATTCTATCAATCCATCCATATTTGCGGCGATGCGATGAATAGCTCCAATGAAAGCATCTTTGCCGCCGCCAACCATTCCCATTCTTAATTTTCTCATAATTTATTTTTTATTAAATGAAAAATATGTTTTTTAAAAAAATTTTAAAAAAAATCTTTGTATAAAAATTTTTCTTGTTTAAAAATAGTACATTTAAACTTTCCATTACCAATCATTCAATAATAGATATGAAACTTACCACACGATTGCAACTTTCTGTAATGATGTTTCTTGAATTTTTTATTTGGGGAGCATGGTTTGTAACTCTTGGAACTTTTTTATTAAACAACCTTCATGCAAACGGCCCGCAAACAGGCACTGTATTTTCAACCCAATCATGGGGCGCAATTATTGCTCCATTCATTATCGGGCTTATTGCAGACAGATATTTTAACGCAGAAAAAATTATGGGAATTTTACATTTGGTTGGCGCTATATTATTGTACCAGGTTTATAGAATTGGAGCCGTTACAGATGTATATCCGCCTGCAGTTTTTATTTATTTATTAATATACATGATCTTGTTTATGCCTACGCTTGCATTGGTAAATTCAATCTCTTTTAATCAAATGAATAATCCTGAAAAAGAGTTTCCAAGCATAAGAGTTTGGGGAACTATTGGATGGATAGTTGCAGGATTATTGATAAGCTTTGTTTTTTTGTGGGATTCCAAAGCCAGTATCAGCGCAGGTTTAATGAGAAACACTTTTTTACTCGGCGCTATTGCTTCTGCAGTATTGGGAATATTTAGTTTTACATTGCCTAAAACTCCGCCAAAAATTGCTAAAGACGCAAAAGTTACCGTATCAGATATCTTAGGTTTGGATGCTTTGAAATTATTAAAGAATAAAAACTTTTTAATCTTCTTTATTGCATCCATACTTATTTGCATTCCGTTGGCATTTTATTATCAATATGCAAATCCCTTTCTTTCAAATATTGGCGTGAGCAATCCAACAGGTAAAATGACGATTGGCCAATGGCTGGAAATATTATTTTTATTGGCATTGCCAATATTTTTTAAAAAGTTTGGATTTAAAAAAACAATTTTATTCGGCATGATAGCATGGGCAATAAGGTATGCTTTATTTGCTTACGGAAATGCCGGGTCATTAAGTTTTATGTTGATAATCGGAATAGCTTTACATGGAATATGTTACGATTTCTTTTTCGTATCAGGACAAATTTATACAGATGCTAAGGCAGGAGAAAAATACAAAAGCGCAGCGCAGGGATTAATCACTTTGGCCACTTATGGAATAGGCATGTTGATAGGATTTGAAATTGCAGGATTGATAAAAGATACTTATACAACAGCCGATGTAACTAATTGGAAAATGCTTTGGATCATTCCTTCTGCAATTGCGTTGGTTGTTTTTATTCTTTTTGCAGTATCATTCAAAGACAAAGTTGGAACAACTACTCCGGCTGAAAATGTGCAGGAAGATATTGCACTTAATCCACTTTAAACACTTTATCTGAAATGGCTTCCCGAAGAAATGTTTTAAAAAATATAGCGCTTACAACATCAGCAATGATTGCTTCTCCATCGCTTTCTTTTGCAAAAAATTTTGATGAAAAATTTAAAGAAGAAAAAAATTTAAAGTTGAAAGGTAATATCAATCATTCGGTTTCGCGGTGGACGTTTGGTTATCTTTCATTGGATGATTTGTGTAAAGCTGTAAAAGATATTGGTTTTAATGCAATTGATCTCGTTGGCCCGAAAGACTGGCCTACACTGCAAAAGCATGGAGTATATA
The DNA here is from genome assembly GCA_025933775.1 of Chitinophagaceae bacterium. Lineage (GTDB taxonomy): Bacteria > Bacteroidota > Bacteroidia > Chitinophagales > Chitinophagaceae > Ginsengibacter. Next base: position 539 of record JAICZH010000057.1, on the reverse strand, counting down.
GTTCTATGTGTTATACTTCGGGCGATAATAATTTATATAAAGGATTGGATAATCCCATGTATCATGAAAATTTAATTAAAGAATATTTGGATGTAATTCCGATCATGGCAAAAGCAGGTTACAAAAATTTAATTTGCTTTAGCGGCACACGTAATGGAATGGATGATGATACCGGAATGAATAATTGCAAAATGGCATTGGAAAAAATTTTACCTTTTGCAGAAAAAAATAATGTTACCATGGTGATGGAATTACTCAACAGCAAAATTGATCACAAAGATTATATGTGCAATCATGTAGAATGGGGCGCAGAATTGTGCAAGCGCATCAGCTCCGATAATTTTAAATTGTTGTTTGATATTTACCACATGCAAATACAGGAAGGTGATATTATAAGAAATATAAGAGACTATCACGAGTACATTGCGCATTTTCATACGGGCGGTATTCCCGGCAGGCACGAAATAAATAATACACAGGAACTTTATTATCCGGCAGTGATGAAAGCCATTGTGGGCACAGGTTTTAATGGTTATGTG
>JAICZH010000170.1 GCA_025933775.1 Chitinophagaceae bacterium | reverse complement strand
CGCAAAGTTGCAGATGCGCTTGGCTCTACCGGCGCGGGCTTCATGCGATTGCCTTCTATATTTTGGTTTACACATTCTGATGCTTCGCTTCTTACTTTTGCATGGATTGGATTTATACTTTCATGCATTGTAGTGGCAGGTTATGCCAATGCTCCTTTGCTTACTGTGCTTTGGTTTTTGTATATGTCTTTTGTTCACATAGGGCAGGAATGGTATGGATATGGATGGGAAATTCAACTTATTGAAACCGGGTTTCTTGCCATCTTCCTTTGCCCATTGATTGACATGCGACCTTTTCCCAAACGGGCGCCGCCATTTGTAATCATCGTATTATTGCGATGGCTTATTTTCCGCATCATGCTCGGTTCAGGACTTATAAAAATTCGCGGTGATGAAATATGGCGCAATGGAACTGCTTTGTATTATCATTTTGAAACCCAACCCATACCTGGCCCATTGAGCCGGTGGTTTCATTTTTTACCACGTATTGTTTTAAAGATTGGTGTATGGTTTAATTTTTTAGCAGAGCTTGTTGCGCCATTGTTTGTGTTCTGGCCGCGAATTGCAAGGCACATTGCAGGAGTAATAATTGTATTGCTTCAAATCATTCTTATTTTAAGCGGCAATCTTTCTTTTCTAAACTGGCTAACGATCATTCCTGCATTGGCTTGTTTTGATGATGGCTTTTGGTCAAAAATTCTTCCACATGCAATTGTTACAAAAGCAAAAATTGCGAATGAAAATGCTGTGCTTTCGCGGCCCATGTTAGTTACTGCATGGGTCGTTACAGCGTTGATTACCTTTCTTAGCATTCAGCCTGCAATAAATTTATTGTCTTCAAAACAAATCATGAATACTTCTTATGATCCATTGGAATTAGTAAATACTTATGGCGCATTTGGAACTGTTGGGCGCGAACGGATGAATGTTGTTTTTGAAGGAACCGCAGATAATGATACAAGCGATAATGCTAATTGGAAACCCTACATTTATCGGGGCCTTCCTGTTGCACTTGATAAGCAGCCACCACAAATTGCACCCTATCAATTGCATCTTGATTGGCAAATGTGGTTCGCTTCAATGGAATCGCCTGATGAATATGTATGGACGTTTAATCTTGTTTGGAAATTACTTCATAATGATCCAAAGATTGTAAATCTTTTTGCAGGAAATCCTTTTCCTGATAAACCGCCACAATACATTCGTGCGGTATTGTATCAATATAGTTTTGCAAAACCAGAAAATGCAAAAGGCCTGTGGTGGAATCGAAAGCGGATTGGTTTATGGCTTCCGCCCTTGTCAGCAAAGGATTCCAGCCTGATTGTTTTTCTGAAAGGTGAAGAATGGATTCATTAGTATTTGAAAAATATTTTTTTTTTAATTCACTCATTATAATTTTTATTGTCCTGTTTGTTGTTAACGTTTGGTTATTGTATTCCTACTTATTAAACTCAATTGAAATAGTTATATCAAAATAATCAATGTTTTTTAAAATATTATTTTTTAAAAATGATTTGATTTATTTATAAACTAAAAGCCGTATCATGAAAAAAATTCTTTTTATCTCCGCAATTCTTCTCAGTGGATTTTGTTTTACAGCAAATGCACAGGTGAGTGTAAATATTAATATTGGCCGCCAGCCAATTTGGGGGCCGGTGGGTTATGATTATGTTGATTATTATTACCTGCCCGATTACGATGTGTATTATGATGTCCCCAGAGGCATGTTTGTTTATTTTGATTTGGGCAGATGGAATTTTGCTGCAACATTGCCACCGCGTTACGGACGTTATGATTTATATCATTCTTATAAAGTGGTAATTAATGATCGCGATCCCTGGTTACGTAATGATTATTACCGTGCTCATTATTTTTCGTATAGAGGCCGCTACCAGCCTGTGATTAGAGACAGTCGCGATAACCGATACTTTGCCGAAAGAGAAAGATATGAGCACGAAAGATCTTACGACAGAAGAGAAGACAGACAGGAAGAGCATAACTGGCGCCGCGATGATGATTATGGAAGAGATAATGGCCGTGGAAATGGCGGATGGAACAATGGTCGCGGACATGGATATGGACATGATAAACATGACCGAGGTCATTAATATTTAATAATTTTTCGGAATACTAAAAATAATTTTTCAAATAAAGTGGTTGATCGTTCAACCACTTTATTATTTTCGAGGAACAAGTTTTTTTTAAAACTTATATGAAAGTATACACTGTGAAACCCCGTTGGTTTATTCATTGCCGGTTATTGATATTGGTTATAAAATTTATTGTTGCGATAAATAAAATAGAATCATTTAAAATAGCAAAACATGAATTACCCATCAGCCGAATGTATTCGCATGAAGTAGGAAAACTTTTGAATGCCTGATAAGATTTGCAAATTCCCGAAACATTTATAAAATAGAATGTACTTTTATCAAGTATTTTTATCAATATGCAAAATCAAAATAAAGATATTCGCTGGCAACAGCACTTTTTTAAATACCACAATAAATGAAATTCGGTCTTAAAGAAAATATTATTGCGCAAATAAATAATATACTTTCTGATTTTACAAATGTTGAATCAGTAATTATTTATGGCTCACGAGCCATAGGGAATTATAAGCCTGGTTCTGATATTGATCTTACATGTAAAGGAAATGATTTAAATTTAAAAATACTTAACAAAATCAGCCTTCAGCTTGATGATCTTTTGTTGCCTTATACTTTTGATCTTTCTGTTTTTCATCAAATTGACAATGAAGATTTGATTGAGCATAT